>CANQQS010000115.1 GCA_947626045.1 uncultured Clostridia bacterium
GGCGAAAATAACCGTATAATTTCCCTCGGGAGCGGTTACGGCTGCCGCGTTGTTTTCATATGTAATATTAAACGCGCTGTTGGGATAGAAGGATAAATTCTTTACAGGATTTCCGTCCTCGTCGGTATAATATCCCTTTTCGCCGTCAAATGTCACAACCCTGCCTTCGGATATTGCCGTTACTCCTTTAAGCTCGGCAAATCCTGCTTCAGACTGTGTATCTACGGTAAAGGTACAGCTATCGTCCATTTCCGCTTTTATGGCGTCGTCGTACGTGCCGTCGAACGGGTAGATACCGTATCCCACTGTCTTCGAGTTGGCTGCCCTTACCGTGAGAGAGCTGTTGTTTTCGAGCTTGATCCTGCCCCTGTATGTTGTGCCGTTATCATCAACAGCGTCACTTATGATTTGCAGTCCTATATTGATCACGCCCTTATCGCCGACTGACGAAGCGGTCAGGCTTGAATTATCCTTTATGACGATTTCACCTGTCTCACAGCCGATGCCCGCACAGTATCCCTCCGTATCCGTGCTTGAGCCGCCTTCCGCCGTAACGCGCGCGCCGCCGCTGATTGTCAGTGAACAATTCCTCCGGTTCACTATTCCGATGCTGTTAGTATACGCATCTCCGCCGTAGGCGTTGACCTCCACATTTGATATATCGATATTTTTATAGGCATATATTCCGGATGAGTCATATTGTATTGTGTCGTGTTGTACCGATTCGTCATACGAGGTATTTCCTCCGCGGGCGTTAAGAGTGCCTTTTCCGGTTATTTTCAGGTCGCCCTGGCAGAGAACGCCGGTGCTGTCAGCGTTCACTCCGTCGCCCGCGATTACGGTAAGAGTGCCGTTTATGTCAAGCGTGCAGTCGCCGATCGCGCATATTCCCGTTATCGATCTGCTGACGTCGTTTCGGGTAAATCCGCCCGCGGCGCTTTCAATATACGGAGTCTCGCCCTCCGGAACGTAAAGCGCTGCGCCTTCGCTTAAATACAATCCGTCCTCGCGAGTTGTAACAAAACGGAAATCCGAGGTTAGCGTCAGCTTATTTTTCTCGCATATTGCACCCGGTACTTCAACAGGATCGGACTTTTCACCGGTGTGAAAGTCGTATTTTGAATACAGCGTGCCGGTTTCGCCGTCGAAATAGAGCGGATAATCCACAGCAGTGTGCTCAACGTCTTTAAATTCGATGTAATTTGCGGTGTTTCCGTCTGCGTCTGTGTAATATCCATTCTCGCTGTCAAATGTCAAAGAATTTCCTTCGGATATTGCCGTTACTCCTTTAAGCTCGGCATATCCCGCCACATCCGCGTCCGCGGTAAAGGTGCAGCTGTCGTCTGTTTCCGCTTGTATCACACCGCTGAACGGTCCTTCGAGTATATAAATGCCGTAATTATACGTCGCGTTGGCTGCCCTCACCTCGAGAGAGCTTTTGTTTTTTAGCTTAATACTGCCCTTGTATGTTGTGCCGTTATCATCGACGGCGTCACTTAAAATACGAAGTCCTACGTTTCTCTCGCCCTTATCTCCCACTGCCGAGGCGGTCAGACTTGAATTATCCTTTATGTAAATTTCGCCGATCTCACAGCCGACACCCGCATACTGTCCGGTTGTATCGCTGCTTGAGCCGCCTTCCGCCGTAACGCGCGCGCCGCCGCTTATCGTCAGGGAATCATTCGCATCGGTCAATATTCCGTAGCTGTCTTCATACGCGTCTCCGCCGTAGGCGTTGACCTCTGCGTTTGATATATTGATATTTTTGTAAGCGTATATTCCGGCTGAGGCTTTTCCTGTGTCGCCGTCCTGTACCGATTCGTCATACGAGGTATTTCCTCCGAAGGCGTTGAGAGTGCCATTTCCGGTTATTGTCAAGCCATCGCAGGCAACGCCCCAGCTGTCGGCGTTTATGCCGTCGCCCGCGATTATCGTAAGAGTGCCGTCTATGTCAAGCGTTAAGTCGCCTTCCACATATATTCCCGATACCGAAATGCTGGGGGCGTTTCGCTTAAATCCTGCCGCGGCGCTTTGAATATACGGAGTTTCGCCCTCGGGGACGTAAATCGTTGAACCTGCGCTCAAATAAAGTCCGTCCTCGTGCGTTGTAACAAAACGGAACTCTGAGGTAAGTGTCAGCTTATTTGGCTCGCATATCGCACCGGGTACTTCTACAGGGTCGGACTTGTCGCCTGTGTTAAAGTCGTATTTTGAATACAGCGTGCCGGTTTCGCCGTCGAAATAAAGTACCTTGTCACCCTCGGCGACGTCCTTCGCGTTTTTAAATTCAATGTACTTCGCGGCGTTTCCGCTCTTGTCAACATAGCTGTTTGTCGAACCGTCCGTTCCATTTGTATACGCCAGCACCTCGCCGTCCGCCGACACAGCCGTAACTCCGGTAAACATAGTGTCATAAGCTGCCTTCAGCGTTCCTTCGGCTGTAAACTTGCAGGTGCTGTCTGTTTTAACAGGTATCGGCATCGTATCTGTCATGCCCACAATGCCGCGTCCGCAGTCGGAGCCGTCGGCGTTCACCGTTAGAGAGCTGTTGTTTTCAAGCGTAATGCCGCCGTTATAAATTGTGCCGTCGCCGAACACGTCGCCGCACAGTATGTTCAACCCGTAGCTGTAATTATCCTTACTGCCCGTCGCCGAAGCGGTAAGGCTCGAATTGTTCTTTACCGTAAGATTGCCCGCCGTACACGCGACACTGTAATATAGATTGTAAGGGTCTCCTTCTCCCCGATTTTCACCGCTTTCCGCCACGACGGAAGCTCCTTCGTCTATAGTCAGGGAGTGTCCCTCTTCGATCATTATGCCGGAGCTTATTCCGTACGCATCGCCGCCGGTGAAACGCGCGTCGGCAATAGATATATTCAAATCCCCGCCGTCTACATGTATTCCAACCGAGTCCGATCTGTTGGGTTCAACCGTCTCATCGTGCTCCGTATCTCCGCCCACCGCGGTAAGGCTGCCGTCTCCCGTTATTGTGAGGTCGCCGTCCGAAGCAATAGCGCAGCCGTCCGCGTCCGTTCCGGTGCCTGTACGTACCGTCAGGCTGCCGTCTATGTCTATCGTGCTGCCGCCGCCGGCGATTATGCCGATATAATCATCCAATTCACCGTCGCCTTTAAATCCATCGGCAGCGCTCACTATCGACGGGTTTTCGCCCTCGGGAACGTAGAGCGTTGTGTTACCGTCTATAAACAGTCCACCCTTAGCCGTCGTCACAAACTGGAAATCCGATGTAAGCGTCAGCTTGTTTCCCTCGCAAATCGCGCCGGGGAAATCTATAGGATCGGAAAATTCTCCTGTGTCATCGTTCATTTTAGAGTAAAGCTGGCTTGTCGCGCTGTCGTAATATAAGATATGGTCTCTTTTGACGGGTTCCGCGATAACCGTTATCGGGAAGTTGTCATCCGCCAACATAGCCGCACCGCTGAAGCTTTCCGCAGCTTCGGGAGCTATACCCAAAGCACCTGTATTACCGTTCATTATCGCCGTCAGCATCGCGTTCAGTTCCGAACTTTTTTGCTGCCATTGACTTTTATGGTCTTCATCGGAGGCATTATTATACGCTTCAAGAGCGGCTTCGGTTTCTGTGAGCAAGTCCATAAATCCGATATTTTCAAGGCACGTCTTGCTTATTTCGTTTTCCGCCTTGATTATTGCGCCCCAGTCAGCCCACTCGGTTTCGCCGTTATCGTATGTGGTTTTTATAAGACTTTCGCCCTCGTTCATAACACCCTTCGCATATATATTCTCAGAATTGTTTATAGCTTTGTATGTCCTCGCATAAAGCTCGGATACATACTCCTGACTTGTAACCTCATATTTGCCTTCGGCGGTCTTGTTGGTCACGACAACGGAAAATTTTGCGTTTGCCGGTATGTAAACGGGTTTCTCCAAATCGAAACTGTGATAACCGCCGTACTCATATGTTTTCGATCCGCTCGCCACAAGCTCTCCGTCGGTCGGGGATGTGCTTTGGTCACTGAGCAAATACATTTCAAATTTTGATTCCGTTCCCGGAAGCTCGGTATAAGATGTCAGTGTTTTTGCAATCATCCCCACGCTGCCGTTTTCAAACGTGTTCGCCATGGACGCGGGGTCTTCATAGACAGTACGCGAGTACCCGGTGAAAACAGGCATATAATCATACTTAAAGCTGTAGTATCCGATTGCGTCCTCGTGGGGAGTTACGTCAAAATCGAGCGCTTCTGCACTTTGCATGGTATGGTCGTAATAAGACATATAGAAATATCCGTGGTCGCCCCAATCGTCTTTATTCGGAAATTCACTCTTATCACTGCCCCAGCTGTTTTTTACAATCCACGCTCCGTTTTCGGGAGGCTCTTCGAAGAAATTTTCCTTCGGAAAGCTGTCGTCCCAGCCGACTATCGCGACGGCGTGGTTCGGCATTTCGCCGTTTTCACTGTCCTCGTTGATGCTTAACGGCACGTAATGCGCCCATGTCGCGGGATTGATATAGTGGTGCTCACCTATCTCATCCGCTGTTGACGTGTCAGCCGCAAAGCCGATACATACAGGACGTCCGTTCATAAGCTGTTCTTTTATCGCGTCTGTTCCCGCCGGATTGTAGACATAATTATATTTTCCCTCAGTCTCGTCGTATACAAATTGAGCCGGAGACGGCAGCAGGAAGCTTCCTTCGAGCAAATATACCGATCTGAATCGGTCGCTTTCATCAAGACTCCAGTCGTCATTTGAGCTGTAGCGATAGGGCTCATAGCCTTCTTGTGGGGTTTTGGAGGTTTTGCCCGTTTCAAAATTTTTATAAACTATATTCCCTTCCCTGCCGCGGTAAGGAAACAGGTACTCCGGCATGGGACCTATTCCCGCAGAGTACACAGACGTGGCGGTTGTGATCTGCCCGCCGTAATTAAATCTGTCACCGCTGCTTATATCGGGGTCGGTAAAGTATATTCCCTCTCCGCCCTGATCGCCGTCGTCCTCGGGAAGAGCCACATTCGCAAACCACGCAACATGATGCTCGGATAAATCCATATTCCACGGTTTCGTATTATTCCATTCATCATACGACATTCCGAGATCCGTCAAAATACTCGTTTCAGCTGCAGCGGTTGCCGCTAATCCCCAGCACGCTCCGAAGCTGCCCTGATCCTTTACGGGTGTGACATAATTCTTTGCCCCGTTTCCGTCAAAATCCGCGGCGCGCAAATCAAACTTTTCGGGATACTCGTTTTCCGACGCGAGATTTATACCCGACGACGGGTTGTAAAAATATTTTTTACTCGCAATAAGTTTTTTCGCCGCCCTCTCCGCCGCAGCGTCCGCCGCGCCGGACGCCGAAGACGCGGCAAACGCAGGTATTGACGGCGCGAGCATGGCTGACGCCAATATTATTGATAAAAGCTTTTTTGTGTAATTCATAATATCATTGTCCTCCCACTTAAATCTGCCTGTATGATATTTGTGCAACAATAATATTATCACTTTTTCACATAAATTTCAATATAATTGACGTGAAATGCTTGTCTTGCGGCGTGAAAGGTACAATTATGCCCTGTTTTATTCGGCGTGGGCGAGACTTTTCAGGTGCGACTCGATTTCCTTGTATTCAGCCGTATCTCGAACAGCGTCGAACGGTTTGCGAGTGTCCATAAGCTGCAAAAGCCGCACCGAGTCAATATAGTGGTCGTCGGTAATCTCCGTTTTGCAGCGGTTCACAAAAATCGGCTCGTACAGCGCGCCCTCCGCGGCAAATTTATCGTAATACTCCGCCGCCTCGGCAGCAAGACGCAGATACTTCATGCCATTTTCAATATCATCGTTCCACAGATACAACTCCGACATACGCTCGTAAATGTGCCGCCACGCGCCGTTCGACGGCGATTTGTGACCGCCTGTGAAAATCGCGCTGTAAATCGTAAGCGCGGTTTCGGCAAAGTGAATTTGCTCGGCATAGGTAAAATCATCGTGCAGCCCCATGTAGTCGTTCGACGAGAGATGAATAAGCTGTGAGACGATCTGATCTGCCAACTGCGCGAGATTTTTCTGCGCCTGCACAATTTTGTCCTCGCCGCTGAGTATCATTTCAAGAAGCCAATCCCTTTCCACGGTGCAATCCGGCAGCGAGTTTGCGAGATTGAGCGCCTCGCTCTTCTGCCCGTTGTCCGAGTATGATATGCAAAGCATCTGTATCGCGCACTGGCGTATCGTCTCGTCGCGGCAGTCCTCGACTATCCTCTCGCAAAGCGGTATGATACGCGGCAAATCACGGTCGCGGCGTCTTTTATGCGACAGTGCGTGGACAAGCTCCCACATAAACTCGTAATTTGACGGATATTCAGCGATAGCCTTTTCCATAAGCTTTGCCGCCGATTCGTAATCGTAAACGCGCTTGTACTCCGTCAGCTTTTCCCTGTATTCGAGCAGCTTTTTGTCCGTCACCTCGGGTTTTGTCGAAAACAGCTCGTCCGTGCTCACTCCGAAAAACGCCGACAGCTTCGGCACGAGCGTTATATCAGGCAGAGCCGTGCCGTTTTCCCATTTTGAGACAGCCTGCGCCGATACGGTCAGATATTCCGCAAGCCTCTCCTGCGTGATGCCGCGCTTTTTGCGCAGCTCTCTTATTTTAATTCCGATATTCATTTTATTTTCCTCCAGAATTTTATTTAACAGCGCCGTTATGAGTATATTATAGCGCGTCATTGCGCAAAAAACCATATTAAATACGGATAATCAAACTCAACCGTGGGTTGTGCCGACGGACGGCGTATCTCTCACTTGACATAACATAAATTTCATGTTATATTTTACATATAAGAAAAGAGCCGCGTGACGGCTTTAATACAGTAAAACCGAGCATAAGAAATTCGCATAAACGAAAAATGAAGGGGGACTATTTATGAAGCGTATAATCAGTTTAGCCGTTATTGTCGGTATGGCGGCGAGTCTTGCCGTACCCGCCGCAGCGGCGGACAACGGCTTGGGCATTTACGGCGGTAAGGGAAGCCTTACGGTGACAGCCGACCCGACAGGTGCGGACAAGGGTAATGTATTCGCGTTTGACGGCTTCTCGACAAACAGAGGCGACGACGCGGAAAAGGGCGTGAACCCGTATATCGAGCTTCCGTCGGACTATCTCTACGAGCAGAAAAGCGGCAAGTACACGATGAAGGACGACTGGAGCGTTTCGTTTGACTGGTACGGAATGTCGCAGGGCTTCCGCTACGCGTTCTATACGGGAACGACCGATATGTTCGGCAAGGGCGGCATGACGGGAATTTATTTCTTCCCCGACAGCGGCTCTACGTCTATTACCGAGGGACTTATAAACGACGAGAAAAAGTTTACCCAGGGCGGCGAGTATGTGTCGATAAAGAACGAGTGGCACAA
>CANQQS010000116.1 GCA_947626045.1 uncultured Clostridia bacterium
CGAGCTGTAATCCTCGTCAAACCGCGACATATCGTACGTCGGGCATGAAGCCAGCGCGAGTGTGTCGCCCGTTTTAATGTCAAGAACGACCGCCGCTCCGGCGTTACAGTCCGCGCCGTCCTTCGGCTTTACGCCGCTCGCGTTTCGTATCGCTTGTATGTTGTTCGCAAGCGACTCCTCCGCGACGCGCTGAAGGTCGGAATCTATCGTCAGTACGATATAATCGCCCGGCACGGGTTCGGTATTGTTCAAAATCGTTATATCCTTGCCGTTTACGTCCTTCGTGGTGCCTGTGGTGCCGTCCGTGCCGCGCAGGTACCTTTCGCCCCACAGCTCTATTCCCTGCTTGCCTATTATGTCGTTGTAGCCGTAGCCGAGGTCTTTGTTTGCCTCGTACTCCGCCGCGCTTATTTTACCGGTTCTGCCGAGTATGTGCGTCGCAAGCCCCGGCATGTCGTAATTGCGGATATAGTCGTTTATGACGGATATACCCTTAAATTCGTCCTGTCTTTCCTTTATCTGCATTACCGCCTCTACAGGTATATCCTCGGCTATCGTGAAAAGCACCGTCTGCGACAGACCGCTCACCTCGGCGCAGTACCGTATTCCGGCTATTCTGCGCTGCTCGTCCTCGCTGAACGACGCGCCTATGTTGTAGCGGCGTTTCAGAAGCTGCACAACGTCGCTGGCGCTCATTGTTTCATTTACGCCCATCGAGGCGTTCGACGCAAACCACGCCGCGC
The DNA here is from genome assembly GCA_947626045.1 of uncultured Clostridia bacterium. Lineage (GTDB taxonomy): Bacteria > Bacillota > Clostridia > UBA1381 > UBA1381 > Hominilimicola. The sequence goes on from CANQQS010000116.1 coordinate 744, forward strand.
GCTCGTCGTCCGCCGAGCCGTCCTCGTTCTCGTCCTCAAACTCGAACGTGTACGGCGCGAAGCTTATCGGCAAATTGTCGAAATAGTCGCAATTATTCGCGTAAAGAACGTCGATGAGCTTTTTTATTATGCTGTTAAGCTCAGAGTCACTCAAATCGGTTTTCTGCATCACAACGGAGTACCCGACCTTGTTCGAAACAAGGCGCGTACCGTATCTGTCCAAAATCTCTCCGCGCGGAGCTCTCGCGATTATGTTCGTCGTGAGACGGTCGTTAGCGACCGTGACGTACTGGTCGCCTTTTACAAGCTGCAAATCAAACAGCTTCCATATCACCGCGCAGAACATCAGAACCATTATTGTGATTATAACGTAAAATCTCGATTTACTGTTAGGCATAGCTTACACCAAATCCCCTATCAACAGCTTTTTCTTATCTTCTTTATACATTGTACGTTTTAACAGCGGGTAAATAATTATCACAAACAGTGTGTTGATCACCGCGTACGGCAGCGCAGAGTAAAGCAGCGCGTTCGTCGTCATAGTACCCGCGTCAATCACGCGGAAAATCATTTCCATTAATCCCGATAATATAAACGTCCACACGAACGCTTTTACCGCCCTGTTCACGTACAGCGGCTTTGATTTCAGTGCATACACAAGAATCGACGCGTAAAAGATGTAAAGAACCGTCACTATATAGCTGTGACTCGTGAACGCGCCCGCGGTAAGCGCGCATATGCCGCTTAGTACGGCGGTTGTCATAAAGTCCTCCTGCATAAGCGCCGCGCATATTGTAAACGGCAGTACAAGAGACGGTACCGCGTCGTAGACATGCACGCCGGAAAGGACTGCCGTCTGCACAAGAAATATGCAAAATATCCACACACCGAATTTAAAATTTCGCATTTTTGTCACCCAATCAATTCATTCCGTTTATTACAAGCACGCCGTAAAGCCGCGAAAAATCCACGGACGGCTCGACTACGGCGTAATTTAAATTGCCCATCGCGTCCGCGTTTACCTCTCTCACCGAGCCGACCGTAAGACCGTCCGGATATATGCCGCCGGCTGCTGTTGTTTCGAGAATGTCACCCACAATGAGGTTTGAGTCCTTATCTATAAACGTCATCTTGCACACGCTTTCGCGATACATTTCTCTGTCTCCCTCTACAACGGCTACGTCGCCCGTTCTCGAAATTTTCACTCCCAACGCGTTGTCGGGTCCTATTATGGTGGAAACGAGCGACCAGTTGGGTCCCGTCTCGATAACCTTGCCCACAACGCCGTCCGGCGTTATTACAGCGTTGCCGACGTTTATGCCCGACAGCGCACCCTTGCTTATTTCTATGGTGTCGTACCAGTTATTGGGCGAGTAAGCAATTACGGTTGCGGCTACGGTCGTGTAGTCTCCTATATTTTGCTTAAGCTCCAGAAGTTCCTTTAAATCCTCGTTTTCCTCTCTGTAGCTTGTAATGTCGCGGTTCTGCTTTTTAAGCTCGTTAATCTCGGCGACAAGTTTCTCGTTTTCCTCTTTGTACGCCTTTGATTCAGCCAAAAAATCGGCTGTGCTTCTCACGTTGTTCGATATATACGCAAAGCCGCTCTGAAACGGCGCGAAAACGCTTCTTATCGCATTCGACACCGGGTTTGAGCCGCCGAAATGCGCTATCGCGACACACAAAAGCACTATCGCCGTAATTATAGCCGTAATTCGCACGCTTTTTTTCTTTAATAGTGATGATAACATATTTCAGCCCCCGTAAACAGACTTCCGTGTATTACTTCGTTTTGTCCGTAAGCTCCTTGATGTTTTCGAGCGACCTGCCCGTGCCTATAACAACGCAGTCGAGCGGATATTCCGCGACGTGCGTCGGAATTTTCGTGACCTCGGTTATGAGCTTATCCAGTCCCTTTATGAGCGCGCCGCCGCCCGTGAGCGTTATGCCGCGCTCCATTACGTCAGCCGCAAGCTCCGGCGGCGTATGCTCGAGCGTGAGCTTTATCGCCTCAATCATTTCGTTTATGTTCTCGCTTATCGCTTCTCTTATTTCGCTTTCCTTTATCTGCACCGTTTTCGGCAGTCCCGTTGACACGTCGCGTCCGCGCACCTCGCGCACCGCTTCTTCGTCGTCCTCGTACGCCGACGCTATTGTGAGCTTTATGTCCTCAGCCATTTTGTCGCCGATGTTTATCTGGTGTTCCTTTTTGAGGTAGTTTACTATTGCGCTGTCGAGCGCGTTTCCCGCTATTCTTATCGAGCGTGACGATACCGTTCCGCCGAGCGATATTACGGCGACCTCGGTCGTTCCGCCGCCTATATCGACAACCATCGAGCCTGTCGCCTCATTTACCGGCAGCGACGCTCCGATTGCGGCAGCCATTGGCTCGTCTATGAGCGCTACCGATTTCGCGCCCGCCTGTATAACGGCTTCCTCGACCGCGCGGCGTTCAACCTCCGTAATGCCGGAGGGAATACATACGATTACTCTGGGCTTAAAAATATTGCTGACGTTCGCTTCCTTTATGAACGCTCTTATCATAGCCTGCGTGATGTCGAAGTCGGCGATTACGCCGTCCTTTATCGGGCGCACCGCAACAATATTCTCCGGCGTTCTGCCTATCATTTCGTTAGCCGCGTTTCCGACGGCAAGCACCTTGCCGTCGTACTTGTCTATCGCCACAACCGACGGCTCGCGCACAACTATTCCTTTGCCCTGCACGTATACGAGCGTGTTTGCCGTTCCGAGGTCAATTCCTATATCTTTCGTTAAAAAGCCCATTTCGTTTTCTCCTTTATAAAACAGTTATATTAAATTCGTTTTCCAAAAGCTCCGCAAGTGCCGCGACAGGCAGCCCGACGACATTAAAGTAGTCGCCCTCTATGCCGTCTATGAGAAGCGAGCCCTTGCCCTGTATGCCGTATGCGCCCGCCTTGTCCATCGGCTCTTTTGTTTTTACGTACTTTTTTATTTTGTCGTCCGTAAGCTCCTTGAAGGTGACGCGCGTGCATACCGCCTTGCATACCGATTTCGCGTCGCTCATGCGCATGACGCATATGCCGGTGTAAACCTCGTGCGTCCTGCCCGACAGTGCGGCGAGCATTGCTTCCGCGTCAGCCTTGTCCTTCGGCTTGCCGAGTATTTTGCCGTCAAGCGTTACGACCGTGTCGGCGGCTATGACGTGCGCTTTTTTGTTTTTTAAGACCTGCTTCGCCGCCGCGCTCGCCTTCAGAAGCGCAAGCTCCTGAACGTACAGCTTTATCGGTAAATCCTTCGGCACAACGCTTTCGTCCGCTTCGGACACTACCACGTCGAAGTCAAGTCCCATAAGTTCCATAAGCTCCCTGCGTCTGGGCGACGCGGAAGCCAGTATAAAATCAGCCATTCGTTTTCCTTTCATCATTCAACGCCGCGGTAGAAGTGACCTCTCGTAAAGGTGTTTTCCGCCGGAGCGTCAACCCTTTCCCCGTCCGCGAACGCGCGTTTGTACTCATATATTATTTTAACACATTGTGAGAAATTTTCAACTGTAAATAGCAATCTCACACAATTTATTTTCAGTCTTTTTATGTCCTCGGCTTTGTCAGCCATGTAAATCGGCACGGAATTTAACAGAACCGCTCTGCACCTTCCTTTTTCGCCGTCGCAGATAAGCGGCATGACACGTTTTTTTCTGTCGCGCAGGCTGTATACCTGCTTGCCGCCCTGACATTTTCCCTGCGCGTTTACGGGGCAGTTTTTCATTATCATCAGCGGCAGTCTGCCGTAAGCGATTACCTCCGTCTTTGCGTTCGTGTACCGTAAAAGTTCGTCGATTTCGCGAAGGTTAAGCTCGGGCGATAATGTGACAACGCCGTCTTTTGCAAGGTAATCGACCGTGAGCGAGTTGTAAACATTTAGTGTCCCCGAAAACGGTCTGAACCTTTCGACTTTTATACTCGCTTCCTCGGCGGCGCGCCGCTGCTCGTCGGTCGTGACGTAAGCAGTAAGCTCGATTTTATTGGGTGCTGCGCGCTCGCATGTGGGTATAACGTAATCTTCAACCCGTCCCTTTTCGCGCTTTATCCGCGCGTCCGCGAGCATTTCCGCGGCGGCGCGGCGCACGGCGTTTATCTCCTTAATCGGCAGCGTTACGCCCTCGTCAACCGTTACGGATATATCGCGGCAATCAAACGGCGTCGAGCCGAGCTTTAAAAGCTGCGCTTTCAGCCTGTCCGCGTCGAGCGGCACGTTTACAGCTTTTTCGGATTTTAGTGTCCCCACTGCCCGGACGCTTCTGCTGCCGTCCGAAAATGTAACCTCAAGCGGCGAACCGAGTTTTAGTGTCCCCGCTATGTCAACACCGATTTTACGTACGTTCGCATTTTCGGCGCACCGCTTCACGGCTTCATGCGTATATTTAGTGTCCCCCGTACCCGACGGCGACGCGTAGCTCATCATATCCGCGCCGAGTTTGTTGTTGAAGTAACCGTCTGTAAAGCCCGATCTCGAAAACGCATCAGTAAGAATCTGCATGTCCTCTTTTGTAACTTTAGTGTCCCCATGCTTTTCAAGCAAATCGAGATATTTCCTGTATACGCCGACTACAGCGGACACGTATTCGGCACGTTTTAACCGTCCCTCTATTTTAAGCGACGCAACGCCCATGCGTTTTAGTGTCCCCAATTCGTCTATGAGCGCCATGTCCTTCGGAGAGAGCAGATAGCCGTTTTTTATACTTTTGTGTCCCCCGCAAAACTCATACGGCAATCGGCACGGCTGCGCGCATGCGCCCCTGTTGCCGCTTCTGCCGCCGAGTATGCTCGACATAAAACATTTGCCGCTGTAGCACTGACATATCGCGCCGTGTACGAAAACCTCGATTTCAATAGGCGACGTGCGGCATATGCGCTCTATTTCATCTCTGCTAAGTTCTCTCGCAAGCACGACACGCGAAAAGCCGAGACGCGCAAGCTCCTTTACCTCGTCCACCGTCGTCACCGACATCTGCGTGCTGGCGTGAAGCGTAAGGTCGGGACACGTGTTTTTTATAATCTCCGCCGCGCCCAAATCCTGCACGATAAGCGCATCAACGCGCGCGTCGTTAAGGCTTTTTACGTATTCGGTAAGCTCTCCGATTTCACGCTGTTTCACGAGCGTGTTGACGGTAACATGAACGTCCACGCCGTACAGGTGGCAGTACTCGGTCTGTTTTTTGATTTCTTCAATAGTAAAATTCTGCGCCGTGCGCCTTGCGCCGAAGCTCTTACCGCCAAGGTACACAGCGTCCGCGCCTGACTGTACCGCGGCGCGCAAAGCCGTTTCGTTTCCCGCCGGCGCGAGTAGTTCCATAGCCATTACTGCTTGTCTATCAAATCGAGAAAGTCCTGTTCGCGCTTTTTGTCGCGCTCCTCAAGCTTCACGATTTTTTCTTTCAGGCTTTTTACCTGTCCTTCGAGGAATTTAATCTTGTTGTCCGCGCCGCTCAGCTTCTCTTTCGCGTCGCTTACCTCGGCGCGCATTGCGGCTTCATCAATCGACATCTGACCGCTTTTTACCATGTCAAGCTCATCCTGCGCGTTCTCCGCTTCACGTTCGAGCTTACTGTTTTTCTCTTTAAGCTCCGCCGTCTTTTCTTTGAGAGTTTCGTTTTCTTCAAGCTGCTTGTAATACTCGTTGCAGATATTGAGCGCGGCGAGGACTATAGGGCGCTCGCCCATTATATTCTGTCCTCCGCGCAGAACGCTCTCCACCTTCTCGTTCACATGCGCGCAAAGCTTTTCGAGATATTCGGGCGTTTCCTCAGCCACAACCGTATAGCTGCGCGAATTTATCACAAAGGTTATCTTATTTACGGACATTTGCAGACCTCCTTGTCCAAAATATGCCTATTATATATTTTATTATACAATAAAATGCGTGAAAAAAACAGTACTTTTTTATTTTGTTGTGAAAATGTTTTGAAAACGCAAAAAAAGAGCGCCGAAGCGCTCTTTTTAATTTTTGACTGTTAAGAGATTTAGCGGCTGTAGTTTATACCGTCAGCTACTTTAACGCCTCTCTGATTTGCATCGTCAATCATGCTCTGCTTTGTCTCCTGAGCAACTGTATCAACATCGAATGAGCTGTTAATTTCATCAATAACGTCGTAACCGCCCATGTCAAGCCATCTCTGGATTTCAGTCTTGTAAGCGTCGAGACTGATCTGACCTACGCAGTACTTAGC
>CANQQS010000117.1 GCA_947626045.1 uncultured Clostridia bacterium
CCGTGCGGCACCTCCTTGTCGAGCAGCCACAGCATTTTCTCGCGTATTATTTCAGCCGCTATCTGCTTTTCCGGCTGGTCGGTGACGGTTTCGGGGTCGTAAAACTCGGGACCTTCCTCCAGATATTCCTCTATGTCGCGAAGGAGTATGTCCACGCCGTCGTTCGTTTTCGCGCTTATCGGCACTATCGAGTCAAAGCCGTACATGCTCGAATAGTCGGCTATTACCGGCAAAAGCTCCTCCTTGCGCATTAGGTCTACCTTGTTAAGCACGAGTATGCACGGCAGCCCCGTTTTGTCTATGCTCTTTACTATTTCGCGCTCCGTATCCTGTATCCTTCGGCTCGCGTCCACGACAAAAATAAGCACGTCCGTGTCGTCCATGCTCGACGCGGCGGCGTTTACCATGTACTGACCGAGCTTGTTGTGCGGCTTATGTATGCCGGGCGTGTCGGTAAAAATTATCTGCTCTTCATCAGTCGAGTACACCGCGAGTATTTTATTTCGCGTTGTCTGGGGCTTGTCGGATATTATCGCTATCTTCTGTCCGACTATCGCGTTCAGAAGCGTCGATTTGCCGACGTTCGGCATACCGATTATTGCCGCGAAGCCCGATTTGAAATGTTTGTTTTCCTTTTTCATATTTTTCTCCCGTAATTGGTTTAGTCACGCGTTATGCCGAGCGACGCGAGTACGCTCTCCTGCTTTTCGTTCATCACGCGTTCGCCCTCCGCGTCGTCAACGTGGTCGTAGCCCAAAAGGTGCAGCATCGAGTGCGCCGTCAAAAATGACACCTCGCGCAGCAGGCTGTGACCGTATTCCTCCGCCTGACGCGCCGCGCGCTCCATTGAGATTACTATGTCGCCGAGCATTACACACTCGCCGTCCGTTTCATACTCTCCATCGGCAACACCGTTTTCGTCAAATTCGAGCAGCGGAAACGACAAAACATCGGTAGGCTTGTCTATGCCGCGGTTTGCCTTATTTATTTCGCGTATCGTTTCGTCGTCGGTGAGCGTCACGCTTATCTGCGCGTCAAAGTCGCACTCCTCGCTTTCGAGCGTTCTCTCGCACACACGACGTATCGCGCTTTCGATTTCCTCCGTTACCGGCAGAACGTCCTGCTCGTTTTCAAGAATTATGTCAACCATTGTTCCTCCGTCTCGCTCTCTTTCTCTCCTGTTCCTCATCGTACTTCGCGTACGCCTTTATAATCTGCTGCACGAGCGGGTGACGCACAACGTCCTTTTCGGTAAACTCGCAGAACGCTATACCCTCGATACCTTTAAGTATCTTCATTGCCTCTTTAAGTCCGCTGCGCTTTTCGCCGGGAAGGTCTATCTGCGTAATGTCGCCGGTCACGATCGCCTTCGAGCCGTAGCCGATACGCGTCAGGAACATCTTCATCTGTTCAGGCGTTGTGTTCTGCGCCTCGTCGAGAATTATGAACGCGTTGTCAAGCGTTCTGCCGCGCATGTACGCGAGCGGCGCGACCTCTATCACGCCCTTTTCCTGGTACCTCAAAAATCCCTCGCCGCCGAGCATCTCATACATTCCGTCGTAGAGCGGTCTTAAATACGGGTCAACCTTATTCTGCAAATCACCCGGCAAAAATCCGAGCTTCTCGCCCGCCTCAACCGCCGGACGCGTCAGAATAATGCGGTTTACCTCCTTGCTCCTAAGCGCCGTAACGGCTCTCGCGACGGCAAGGTACGTCTTGCCCGTACCGGCAGGACCTATGCCGAATATGATGGTGTTATTGTCTATTGCCTCGACGTAACGCTTCTGACCGAGAGTTTTTGTCTTTATCGGGTGACCCTTCACGCTCACGGCTATACAGTCGTCACCCATCATCTTTATGTCGATGCCGCCGTGTTCCTGTATCATTTCGAGCGCATACATCACCTTCTGCGTGTCCACTCTCTCGCCCCTGCCTATGATCTGCACGAGCATATTCACAACGTCAAACGCCTTATCCACGTTTTCCTCGCCGCCCGTTATGTGGAGCGAGCCGTCGCGCGCGGCGATGTTTACGCTCAGCGTTTTTTCCAAAAGCTTCACGTTCTCGTCAAAGCTGCCGAAAAGATTTGCAATATCAATCTCCTGCGGTACTTCTATCTGTCTTGTCGTCAATATTTTTCTCTCCTTTATCCTCCGCCACTCCGATAGGTACGGACGCGGCAATGTTTTCCGTGAAATTCATCCTTACGGTTACTTTTATTGTTTCATTATCGGTCTGTTCGTATTCAACGCTCTTGTCGTCAAGCTGCGCGCCGGGTGTAAGCTCCTTCGCGATTTTTTCCTCAAGCTCGTTTTTCGCGTTTTCAATCACCGTTTCGAGCGGTATCTGCTCTGTTGTGACGTTTACCTCGTCAAATTCGACGGTATTAAGCGCTACGCCGCTGTAACCGAAAAACGGTATGTTAAGCTCGAAGCGGTTCTCGGTGCGGTCATAGTTTTCGTACGTCACATTCCCGTGCGGCAATGACAGCGCCTTGCCGAAAAGCTCAAGCACGCGCCACCTTTTGCGTCTGCCTGTCGGAGTGCGAACCTCGCGCGTCAGCTTATATTCGCCCGACGCGGTGTGCGTTGTGTACGCGCGCACCTCCGCTATGGAGTGAATGAGTATGTACTTTTCCGCGTCGCCCTCGCGGTACGCCGAAACCGTTCCCGCCACAAGAAGGTCGCCCGTTTGTACCGCGTCGCCCTCTCTTACGCGTTCCTCGCCCGCCTTGACGGTCATGCCTCGCACAACTCCGTCACACGACGCTACGATGTCGCACGGCTCGCTTTTGTCCACGACCGATGGCGGTATGATTTTCTCGTACACCTGCACCCGCGCTTTTACGCCGTCGATATACACCCACGCCCACGCAAGACCGTCCGTGCCTTCGAGCAGCTTTTTCTTCATCGTCATGCCGTCGGGCAGGTTTTTTTTGAGGCTGCCGCGCTTTACGCCTATCTCGTCGAGCGTCGCGGTTATGCTGTCTATGTATTTATCGTCCGCGCCGTCTATTTCGATAAGCCATATGCGTCCGGCGCACTGCGCCGCTATGACGACGCATATCGAAACGGCTATAAGAAGCGGTATACGGTACCTCCTTGCGTAAGCCGCGCGGCGGACGGTGTGCTTTTCCTTTATCCGTACCTTTACGCGGCACTTTTTCGCCGCGCCGCGCACACGCATAAAATCGCGCGCGTCCATTTCAATGAGTATACCCTTGTCCGACAGCCGCGCGCCGTAAATGCGAAAGCCGCGCCTCAGGCATATGCTTAAAAATCTCGGTGCGTTTTTCCCATACACGTTTATTATAACATATCCGCGCAGAAATTTAAAGAACTTATTTAACATTTTTTACCTCGTATTCTATTTTTTTAAACCTTCCGCTTATAAGTATATCCTCGCGCCGCACGGCTGCTATTTTAAGGTTGTTGCCGTACACCGTCACTCTGCCGATGCCCGACGTCACGCTTATAGAATTTTCGTCAAAGCCCGCGATGCCGCGGTGGTTTTCTATGTAAATCTCCCTATCGCCCGTAACCGTTATGCGCGGCATGTCCATTATAACGTCCTTCGGCACGCCCCACGCGTCGGCTACTCTCTCCGACAGCTTCTTTCCCATTCGCAATCACTCCCTTTTTTATTTTTATGTGCATTTTGCGCGTTTATGTACAATATGTATTATTGTGTGAGAAGGGGTGCTTTTATGAGGAAAGAATTGAAAATAACAAAATATCTGCTGTGGGTGTTCGTTTTGGGGACGGTCGCGCTGCTTGTCGCGAACGCGCAGAAGGCTATCGATTATTCGCGCGACGCGCTGAATTTGTGTTTTGAGATGATTGTGCCGACGCTGTTCCCGTTTTTTATATGTTCGGGACTTCTCATATATTCCGGCTTCTGCGAGGTTATGGCGAGAGCGTTTCGGTTCTGCATGTATCCGCTGTTTAAGGTCGCGCCGGCGGGTTCGAGCGCGTTCGTACTCGGTATTGTGAGCGGCTACCCCTTGGGCGCGGTTACGGCGGGCGAGCTTTACGCGAACAACTACCTCTCAAAATCCGAGGCGGAGCGGCTTCTGTCGTTTTGCAGCAACTCGGGGCCCCTCTTTATTCTGGGTTCGGTCGGTATGGCTGTGTACTCAAATATGCGGCTGGGCGCGGCTATGTACGTTACTCACATACTCGCGGCGGTAACGGTCGGCGTGCTGTTTCGGTTTTACGGCAGAAACAAACATTCCTCGCCGCCCACGGTTATGACAACGCCGGAGCGCGGTATGGGCGAGATTTTCGACATCGCACTGCAGAACGGTATACGCAGTATTCTCACGGTATGCGGCGCAGTGCTGTTTTTCTCGGTCGCGTCACGGCTTTTGCTCGGTATTCTGCCGCTCGGCGGTACGGCGGACGCGGTGGTGTCGGGACTTATGGAATTTGTGACGGGTACGGTCAAAATCTCTGCGCTCGATATGACATTATCGAAAAAACTTGTACTCACCGCCGCGATAGTCGGATTTGCGGGCGTGAGCGTTCACGCACAGGTTATGGCTGTTATTGCGCGGTATAATCTAAGCCTTTTCCCGTATATCGCGGGTAAGGCTTTGCACGGCGTATTGGCGGCGGCGTATATGGCGGTGTATCTGCATTTCGCGCCCGTTACGGAGACGGTTATGACCTCGGGCGCGCCGATGAGCAAGGCGTTCTGCGCGGCAAGCCTATTCGAGCTTGTCACCGCCGCCGCAGCCGTCGCCGCGTTCCTCGCGTACGCGGTCGCGAGGTATGTTAAGGGGATGCGGGCTGTATGAGCATGCCTACGGGCTGTCGAGGGCGCCAGCCCCTACGACACACAATTTCAAAATACGTGTGTAGGGGACGGCGCCCTCGACGTCCCGTTTCGTAGGGGCGACCATTGGTCGCCCGCGGGCGGCGAATCGCCGCCCCTACGCATATTTACAACCCAAAAACCGTATTGACATTTTTTTCCGGATTTGTTATACTGGTATCAACGGAGGATGTTGCATGATTTTCTTTATGAGGTATGGGCGTTTGCCCTAGCCTTTCTGCGTCAACATCCTCCGTTATTATATTTTTATAGGTTATTCGGGGTGAAAAATATGAAAAACATATCAAAATACATCAATACCGCGATGGGGCGCGAAAGCGCGGACTTAATATTAAAAGGCGGAAACGTCGTTGACGTGTTCACGGGCACGGTCAAAACGGCTGACGTTCTCATCAAGGACGGCGTTATATGCGGCGTGGGCAGCTACGGCGGCGAAAATGAGGTTGACGTTAGCGGAAAGTACGTCATGCCGTCGTTCGTTGACGCGCACGTCCACATAGAGTCGTCCATGGTGACGCCGGCCGAGTACGCGGCGGCTGTCGTTCCGCACGGCGTTACGACCGTTATCGCCGACCCGCACGAGATTACGAACGTGTGCGGCACCGACGGCACAGATTATATGCTCGCCGCGTCGGAGGGTACCATGCTCGACGTTAAGCTGATGCTGCCGTCATGCGTTCCGGCTGCACCATTTGAACACGCCGGAGCTGTGCTGACAGCCGAGGATACAAACAAAATCAAGGACAAGTTTTTCGGTATCGGCGAAATGATGAACTACCCCGGCATACTCGCGGCTGACGGTGAAACGCTCGGCAAGCTGTGCCTCGACAAGATTGACGGTCACGCGCCGCTCGTAACGGGGCATGAGCTTGACGCGTACGCTTCTGCCGGAATTAAAACTGACCACGAGTGCAGCCGCACCGACGAAATGCTCGAAAAAATCAGCAAGGGTATGTATGTGCTTTTGAGGGAAGGCACGCTGTCGCGCGACGTTGCGCGGCTCGCAGGCGGCATAAACGGCTATACGCTGCGCCGCTGCGCGTTCTGCACCGACGACCGTTTTGTCGGCGATATTCTGCGCTCGGGCAGCATCGACAACTGCATAAGAACGGCTCAGTCATGCGGCGTAAGCGATATTGACGCGATTATTATGGCGAGCCTTAACGCGTGCGAGATGTACGGGCTTAAAAACCGCGGCGCGGTCGCGCCGTCATATGCGGCGGATATAGTCGTCGCGGACGATTTAAAGCTCACAAATATACTCATGGTATACAAGGACGGCGTTCTTGCCGCGAAGGACGGCAAGGCTCTGTTTGAGGTTAAGAGCGCCGATGTGTCGAAGGTCACGGACACGGTTCACCTTCCCGAAATAACGCCCGAATTTTTCGCGGACGAGATGAAGGACGAGTTTTACGCGATAGAGCTTGTGCCGCGCGCAATCGTGACGAAAAAGGTGACGGCTCACAAAGGCGATAATCTGAGCAAGGTGTGCGTCATAGAGCGTCATCACAACCTTGGTACAAAGGGTATCGGGTACGTCACAAATTACGGCATAACGGGCGGTGCGGTCGCATGCTCGATAGGTCACGACAGTCACAACGTAATCGTCGTAGGCGACAGCGACGCGGATATGGCTCTCGCCGTGAACACGCTCGGCAAAAGCGGCGGTATAGCCGTGTGCGGCGGCGGTGAGGTTATGGCGTATCTGGAGCTTGAAATAGCCGGACTTATGACGCGGAAAAGCGCATCCGAAACGGCAAAAATCCACGACGAGCTTATTAAAGCCGCGCGTTCTTTGGGCGTTACGGAGGACGTTGATCCGCTGCTTGCGCTCGCGTTTCTGCCGCTTCCCGTTATACCTGAAATACGCGTTACCGACGGCGGACTGTTTGATGTTGCGAAGTTTGGAGTGATATAATTTAAATAGAGTCGACAAACACCCAAAAATCTGATATAATAAAAAGAGACGAAAGGGTGT
>CANQQS010000118.1 GCA_947626045.1 uncultured Clostridia bacterium
GCCTGCCGTGATACACTCATAAAAATATCCGGTTGACGTATTCAGGTATTTATCGCCCACTTTAACCGTCGGACAGCCGCTATAGCTGTTACTGCTGCCGCTTGATGCACTCATCGCCGTACCCGTATACCACTGACTTCCGCCCATGTTGACGTTACCGCTGCCCGTACCGACGAATAGCTCGTTTGTATCGATCGTGTATGCGGGTTCGCCCACCATTAGCGTTGTCGGCAATTTGGACTTAACGCCGCGCCTTAACTGTATTCTGTTTGCCATATTTCAGCCCTCCTTTAGAACGTGCCCCCGTCAATAGTGCTGGTAGTGCCGAGCTTCGCGTTCCATGTCGATTTCTCCGTCTCAGTTACAAACTTGTGCGTAGAATCCTCCACAATCATATCCGCGTTGTGCGTTGCCGGGTGAGTGTAGTTGTTCGCGTTCGGAGCAATACCCTCGAGCTTCGTCTTTTCCGCCTTCGTGAAATCCGCCTCGGAAAGACCCTTGCCCTCTTCCTTGTCTACCTTATCTGTGATTGCCGAGTTTATCGCCTGAACCGCACTCTGATTTTCCTGTATGGCTGTCGCAATCTCCATAAGCGTGTCGAGCGTTCCCGGCGCGCCGTTTACAAGCGCGTCTATCTTTGCCTTAACCGTTGTGTCCGTGTACTGGTTCGCCTGCTGAAGCGCGGTCGCGACCGCCCCCGCAACGTCAGCCGTGACGAGTATCTTCTCGCCGCCCGCGCCGCCTACATATAACTTCGCCGAATTTTTCTCTTCTGTGTCATACGCGATTGCAGCCTCACCCTCCGCGAGCCTAAGCTCACCGATGTTGGTTGCCTGTCCTCTTTTAAGTAAAATTGTTGCCATTTTATTTTTACCTCCTTGATAAATTATTACAAATAGTTAAACCGTAGGGGCGACCCTCGCGGTCGCCCGTTTGACGCGCTTAATACGTTCCGCCGTCTACGACATCACCTATACTGCCGCCGCCCGAGGGTACGAATTTGCCGAAATCCCCGCAGTCAACAGGCGTAAGTGCCGTGTCGTCAAAATCGCCGCCGTCGAGCGGCGCGTCAATCTGCGCCATACCGAACCACCCGCCGTCGTAAACCGTCATGCCGAATAAATCCCAAATCGCGTCAAACTGACGCTCCGCCTCCGCAAGGTGCTCTAACCATTCTCCGAGCGTGATTTGCCCTTCCGAGCCGTCGTCCCACTTGCGTACACGGTCGGCGTCGATAGCGTCGAGTATATCCTTGTTCTCGTGCGTATGCGCCATTTCCGCGACCGGCTTAAATCGCTCGTCAAGCTCTTCCCTTGCCGCCGCTTCGATGTTAATGCGGTCACTGAGCGCGGTATCGGCGTCGGTGCGGGCGTGTGCCTCTTTGTCGATCAGCCCGTTTAATACCTCGTCCGCCGCCGCTCTGTCGCTTGCTTCCTTTTTTATAAGACTGTCAAGCTCCTTGTCTGCTGCTTCGCGCTTTTGGGCTTCTTCCTGCAGCGCGTCATTGACCTTCTTGACTGCGAGCGGTGTCGCCGCTGTCTTGCCGCTTGCCGCGTTTAATGTGCTGTCAATAGCGTCGGACAGGAAAACATGACTGCTCTTTTTGTCGGTCGCCGTCTCGTTCGCGTGGTTCGTGATACGCGTATCGAGTGCTTCATCTGCCGCTTTTCTCTCCGCCGCTTCCTTTTCGACAAGCCGCTTTGCGTATTCGACTGCGTAATTTTGTACCGCCTTTTCCTCTGTGCTGTCCCGTACCCCGTTCGTACGGACTATAGATGTTTTCGCCATTCCGTTTACCTTCCTTTCCAAAATCCCAATCAACTGGGATTTTTGTATTATAAAAGAGGGCAAATGCCCTCTTTATATCATCTGCAAAGGCTGAACAGCCTTTATCTCTTTCGGCTTGACCGCGTTTTCCGTGCGCGGTATAAACCTCATTTGCCGTGCAGTTTCGCGTGTGCTTGGTATAAACCGCTGTGCCGACGCGACGCTTGCCGTCGGTGTGAATTGTGCCGCGCCGCTCGCTGTACCGCTCGGCGTAAACTTTAACCTCGTCGCCGTGCTGCTTTGTAAGGCTCCCCTATTAGGGGAGCTGTCGGCGTAGCCGACTGAGGGGTTTGAACTTGAACCGCCGCTTGGCGTAAATTTCACGCGTGACGTACCGCCGCTTGAACTCGAGCCGCCCGACCTCGACGTACTCCGCGATGAACCGCCGCTCCGTGAGGGGTTTGCTCTTGACATCTGCACCGGCTCGCCCGTCGTTTCCGCAGGCGTTTCCGTCATTGCCTCTTCCGTCGTTTCCGCCGCCGCACCCGTTATCTCGTCTTGATATTTTGCTTTTGCGTTATTTGTTGCGGCTTCTTTGAGGTCATAATATATTTTTGCCATGACAAGCTCGTCAAACCTCGGCGTTCCGTCCTCGTTATAGAGTTTACCTGTAAGCGCGACCTTCGTACCGTCCGCTTGCGTGCTTGTATGCGCCTTACCCTTTTTGGTGTAGCCGATGATGTCCTCAATGTTTATCTCGTTGTTTTGCAGCTTTTCAAGGTTGGTGTAATACTCATCGTTCGCGTCCGATATGATTTTCTGTTCAATGTCGTCCGATATTTTGTATTCCTTACCGTCAACGGTCATGCTGTTTACCCGATGAATTTTAAGAGCGTCAGCCGTATACTTTGACGCGTCGTCTGGAGACGCTTTCGCCACACCGTCGGCGACGGATTGAATAACAGTGTCTGCCTTACTTTGTTTCGCCGCCTTCTGCTGCGCCGCCGCTTGATTTTCAGCTTGGTCTTTAATCTCAAACAGATTTTTCGGCTTTCGTCCGTGATACGGTTCGGTATACACAAGCTTTGCATTGTCCTCCACATCTTCTCTCATGTTGCTTTGTGTTTCTTTTTGCGCCTCGGACTTAACCTTGTTTATAACGCGCTGCTTGATTATTTCGGGCAAGTCATTATAATTACCTTTAACGGTAACCTGTTTCTGTTTTTTGCCGTCTATAAAGTCTTGTACCTCGTCGCTTTTGAGCTTTGCTAAAATTTCTTCGTATTGCTCGTCTGTCATATCACCGGCGTAAAGGTCGGTCTTTACTTCGATTACGTCCTCGACATTTTCACCGGCAAGCAACCTTTTCATGTAACCTTCCTTAACCTTGTTGCTGTCCTCGCTGTACTGTCTTGCCTGTTTTTTTGTCAGTTCGTAGGTTTTATCGTCGTATTTTATATACGTCTTGCCACTCTCTCTGTCAAATCCGCCATTTTCAAGCGCCTCTTTTATCCTTTCTATTTCCTCAACGGTATCGACAGACATACCGGTATTTGTCGGATCGCCCGTAAACTTCTGTAAATAATAATCCCACCGCTTACGGTTAATAACACCGGGGTGAATAATGCCCTCATCATCAAGAGAACCGACTATATTGTTATACAGACCGTTAAATATGTCCTCAACATTTTTAACAGGTACACCGTTTAATGCGCCGAGTGATTTTGCCACATCGTTAATAGCCTTTGCGTATGCGGGAGGGTTGCTCATACCGTTGTCGTCAATCGTCTTTGCAAGCGACATAACACCGCTTACAATATCGTTTATCCCGCTTAAAGCCGACACTTCCATATCGTACCAGTTGCCGCCCTTGCCGATGTCGAATTTCGCAAGCAGTTCTTCTGTAAGCTGTGCCGCCTCACTGCCGCCAAGTGTCGTACCGACTATCGTGTTTACGCAGTCGGTAAGATACGCGCTTATCGCGCTTTGAGCAGTGATGTCCTCGTCCTTGTCACCATAGCGTTTCTTAAGCTGTCCTTTTATTCCTCTGCCGATTGCGTCGCAGGCGTTCAAAACAATAGCCGCGACAATTTGAGAACCGACCGCAAGTCCGAGTTTACCTTTAGCGGATTTTACCCACGTTTTCGCCCCGTCGGTCTTATTTGCTTTGTAGAAATCGTGTGCTGCTCTGTATTCACCGTAAGCGTCATAAAGAATATTATAATTCTGCATGACCTGTGTCTTAAACATGGTAAGAGCGTTCACGAGTTTGTTTGGACTTCTTAAAATATTCGGTCTCTGCATGGTTGTGTAATTCGGTTGAGTATTCTCGATTACGCGGTTATATACTTCCGCAGTCTTTTTATAGTAAGCGTCGCTCCCGCGTTCCAAGTTCTTAAAATTGTCGCGCACATAAAACTCCGACGCTTTCCATAGCTTTGTCGTAGTCATAACGTCGACCTTTTGTATCCAACCCATAACGGCGGGCATTTTCTTTGTCCAATCGCTGTCCGCGCCACGCGCCCAGTCGCCGAGTTCGTCCGTACTGTAACCCTTCGAGCGGTACCACAAGAGGGGCGTATACTTGTCGATAATAGCCCTGTCCTCTTTTGTAACCCTTTCACCCATAGCTTGTGTAATGGGTTTCCAGCCGAGTTCGGCTGCTGCCGTGGGATAGGACGCGGCTTGCTTTAACGTAACGCCGACATTGACGGCAAGCGTGGCTTGCGCGTATTTGCCGCGGAACTTGTCAAACAAACTCGTTTCCGACTTGCGACCGCCCTGTAAATCCGTCATAAGATTTTCGATGTAATCGGTGGCGACCGTTCCCCACTTCTTATGTAAAGCCTGTTTCGTACTGTAAGCGAAATTTGAGCCGACCGCGTTGTAAACCTTATTGAAGTTGCGTATCGGTATGGCAAGTCCGTAATAATCACCGACATTGTTCATCTGCCGTGTAATCACCTTTGTTATATCCTCTAAGACAATAGGGTTAATAGCATTGATACGTTCTTTAAGTATTCCCATTCCTTCTATTGTCCCGTCCCGTAAGAGAGACGCAAACTCGCCCGCGACAAAATTCTTATCGCTCACTATGGGGAAATAGTTTTTAACGCCCGCTTTTTCGTAACCGTTAAGCGCAAGAGAGGTTTCATTTATCGCTTTCGTGCAGTCCTCATTAAAGAACTTATGCGCTGTTTCGGCGAACCGTTTATCATAGTCGGTCATACCGCTTGTGATTTCCTTCACCTGCTCCGGCGTAAGTCTGACCGTTTCGCCTCTGTTATACGCCTCTCTTATTTTGCCTTGCTCGTATAATGTCCTGTTCGGAACGGTTATGCCGCCTCGGGCAATATGGCGCATATTTGCATAATTCTTTGAGTGTTCGTAAAGGCTTGCTCTCATCGCGGGCGTTATATACAGCTCGCGCCCTTCGGGATCATATTTGCTTATGTCTATCCACTCGGCTTTTTTGCCCGTAAAGCGTTTCATTTCATCGTCGTTTACAAGCGCGTCGAACTTCTTGCTGGCGTTCATTTCAAACTCCATAGCTTTTCTTTGTCCGTCGTTGAGCGCGTCCGCAAGTCCGGCGAATGTACTGTCTTGTTTATACCCCGCAAGACGGCGGAACATTCTTTCGGGTGATAGCTGTGTGCTTGTGTATTTGTTAAGCGCGTTTGCCGCCGCGCCGAGGCTTGTACCCCTTGTTGAGTTTATTTCCCTCACGCTCTCCGCCGCTGTTTTCGCGACTTCGCGCCGCTTCGCGTCGTTTATGAGTTTGTTGCTCGTTCTGATTTCATGCTCTACCTCTAAAAGCGTTTCGGTAAGCTCACGCACCGCACCAATATCCATAGAGGATATTTGCGTCTTGTCAAGCCTTGCTATTTTTCCTTCGATTTTCGGATCGGGGATAAAATTCGGATCTGTCTTTGCTATTTCATAATATTTAGTTTTGAGGTTTTGCAAATCTATCCTTCCCATTACCTCATGCCCGTTTTTATCGGTATAACCCTTTTCAAGGATTTTTACCGACTGTGTGTCGATTTCTTTAAGAATGTCGGGTATTTTGGATAGATTTTCGGGCGAGGTACGCATATTATTAAGTCTGCGCGCCACCTTCAAGAGTTTTTGCCTGTCCTCTGCCGATTTTTTGTATTCAAGTTCGGTTTTCCGAACCTCGGCAAGGCTGTTTTCAAGTGTCCTCTGCTGTTCCTCAAACTTCTTGCGCTGCTGTTGCAATCTCGCGTCAAGCTCCGCCTGTGTGTATTTGAGGTTGAGTTTTCTTTCCTTTTGCGCCTTCTCCCTTTCTTTTGCCGCTTGCTCTCTTTGCTCGGTCTCGTATTGATTAAACACAAGCGCACTTGCGTCGTTTATGAGCCTATGCGTAATATCTTCCGCTTGCGCGTCAAGTGCTTCTTCATTTGCGGTTGTATTATTTTCGGTGCTGCCTTGCTGTAATATATTAGTTGCCATACGTTCAGCGGTTTCGCGAGCGATAAAATACATATCCATACTTACGTCAAAATCGCCGTCGCCGAAATACAAATCTTGCGCTTGTGAGGCAAGAGTTTCTATTGTTTCGGTTAATTCAGCCTCGTTGACATTGCTCGCCGCATCGTAGTCGCGTATAATACGTTTCGCGGCTTTCTGATATTCCTGTTGGGTTTTTGTGTTTTTGCGTTCCTCGTCGCTCGCCTTTTTGTTTGCCTTCCGCTGCTCTGCCCGTTCCCGTGAGCGTTTAAGCTGTGTTTCACGCCATTCGAGATACGCCTGATTTTCCGCCTCGCTGCCGGTCATAAGATCATCCCAGTCCTCCTCATTCGGCACTGGCGGCACGTCCTCACTCTCCGCGTTTGTGTCAACGCTGTAGCGCGTTTGCTCCGATGTATCAACCGAATAATCAGTCTTGACATTTTCGTCGGGATTTGTTATACTATCAGTAGAAGATACAGGTCGTTGGTTCCTGCCTGAGTTATTCGTTTTAAACGATGAAACTCTCGGGACAACGCCTGTATTTTTTATATCCAA
>CANQQS010000119.1 GCA_947626045.1 uncultured Clostridia bacterium
ACCACGAAACAAGCTCGTCAAAAAACTCCTCGTACAGCTCATCAATCGTCATATACCTCACCGTCCCTTTTATCCGCTTTCACTTATATAACGTTTAAAAAGGCAAAAATGTTGAAGATTATCAGGAATTTTTTATATCTGCTTCGCGAGATTTATCATCTCAATCGCACCGAGAGCGCAGTCGTAGCCCTTATTGCCCGCCTTAGTTCCGGCGCGCTCTATAGCCTGCTCGATGTTTTCGGTTGTAAGTATGCCGAACATTACAGGCACGCCCGTAACGAGCGACACCTGCGCGATACCCTTTGAAACCTCGTTGCAGACATAATCGTAATGCGACGTTGCGCCGCGTATTACAGCGCCCAGGCAAATCACCGCGTCATACTTTCCGCTTTCCGCCATTTTCTTAGACATGAGCGGTATCTCAAACGCGCCGGGTACCCACGCGAGAGTGATGTTATCGCCGCTTACGTCGTGCCGCAGCAGCCCGTCCTCCGCGCCGCTTATGAGCTTTGATACGATAAACTCATTGAAACGCGAAGCGACTATGGCGATTTTGACGTCCTTTGCAACTAATTTTCCTTCTAAGATTTTCATGGTTATTTCCTCCTTGTATTTATGTGGTAAATTATGATTTGGCGACGAAATGCGGGACGTCGGGGGCGCCGTCCCTTACGACCATACGCACCGTAGGGGCTGGCGCCCTCGACAGCCCGTTTCCCCGACAACACGATGTCAACGGTATCGTAGGGGCGGATATTATCCGCCCGTTCCCAATGTGTCGCGGCGGGCGGATAATATCCGCCCCTACAACGCCCGCCATCGGTGTATCGTTAAATCATAATTTATTCCTTATCATAATTCAAATAATGTCCCATTTTATGCTGTTTTGTGAGCAAATAAAACTCATCGTCCGCGCCCGCTTCTATTTGTATCGGCACGCGCTCGACAATTTCCAGCCCGAATTTTTCCAACCCGTCTATTTTCAGCGGATTGTTCGTCATAAGCCGCATTTTGCCTACGCCGAGCTCCGCCAATATCTGCGCTCCGACGCTGTAATCGCGCATATCCTCGGGAAAACCGAGCGCGAGGTTCGCTTCTACCGTGTCCAAGCCCTGATCCTGCAAAGCGTAAGCGCGGATCTTATTTATAAGTCCTATTCCGCGCCCTTCCTGCCTTAAATAGAGCAGTACTCCCCTGCCCTCTTTCGCGATTCTCTTCATCGCCGCATCGTACTGCTGACCGCAGTCGCAGCGCGCGCTGCCCAACGCGTCGCCCGTGAGACACTCCGAATGTACGCGGCACAAAATCGGCTCGTCGGGGTTCATTTCGCCCATCGTGAGCGCGACGTGGTGCTCGCCGTTGAGCTTGTTCACAAAACCGTGAATTGTGAATTTGCCGTAGCGTGTCGGGAATTTTGCTTTCGCCACGCACTCTACTATAACCTCATGTTCACGTCGGTATTTTTCCAAATCGGCTACCGATATAAGCGTAAATCCGTGTTCTTGCGCGAACTCCGTAAGCTGCGGCAGACGCATCATATGACCATCCTCCGCCATAATTTCGCAGCACAGTCCGCACGGCTTCAAGCCCGCATATTTCAGCAAATCAACTGTCGCTTCGGTATGTCCCTTGCGCTCAAACACTCCACCTTTTTTTGCGATTAGCGGGAACATATGCCCGGGACGGCGAAAATCCGACGGCAGTGCGTTTTCATCAGCAATTTTGCGAGCTGTATCGGCGCGCTCGTACGCGGATATTCCCGTAGTTGTGCCGACCGCGTCGACCGACACTGTGAACGCCGTTTCATGGTTGTCGGTATTGTCGGCAACCATAGGCAAAAGGTGCAGTCTCGCCGCCCATTCGCCCGACATCGGCATACAGATAAGTCCCTTCGCGTAACTCGCCATGAAATTGAGCATTTCGCCTGTGGCAAACTCGCATGCGGCGATTAAATCACCCTCGTTTTCGCGGTTCTCGTCGTCAACCACCATTATCATTTTCCCCTGCTTCAAATCCTCTATAGCCTCGGGAATTGTGTTAAACTGCATTTTATGTCAACCTCTCCTTTCATTACTTTCCATTAAAATATATTCCATTTAAACTCCGTAGGGGCGACCCTCGCGGTCGCCCATCATACATATTTAAAATCCGTTTTCAATCAAAAAATCATATGTTATACCTTTTTTCGAAATGTTTTCCTGCGGCTGCATCAGCTTTTCCACATACTTAGCGATTATGTCACATTCAAGATTTACCGCGTCGCCAACACGTTTTTCGAGCAGCGTCGTTTCTCCGCCGGTATGCGGAATTATCGAAACCTTAAAGCATTTATCGTCAACGTACGCGACCGTCAGACTTATTCCGTCGATCGCGATAGAGCCTTTTTCAACGATATACCGCAGAATTTCACTCTCCGCCGCGACTGTCACCCAAACCGCGTTGCCGTCGTTTCGCATATTTGTCACCGTCCCTGTGCCGTCAATGTGACCGGAAACTATATGCCCCCCGAAGCGCCCGTCGGCTTTCATAGCGCGTTCCAGATTCACGCGGCTGCCGACCGAAAGCGCGCCGAGCGCGGTGCGGCTGAACGTTTCGTTCATCACATCCGCGGTGAAAATGTCGTTTCCAACCTCAACTGCGGTCAGGCAAGCGCCGTTTACAGCCATGCTGTCGCCTATTTCAATACCGTCGGTAATGCCGCATTTTATCGTCACCGTTCCGCGCTGTCTGTTTATCGCCGTCACTGTTCCTACGGCTTCGATCAAACCCGTAAACATGGGCTTCACTCCTTTATCACGTCATATTCAGCCATTATGTCGCCGTCAACAGGCGATACTGCTCTTAATTTCAGCTTTACGGCGTTTTTCATAAGCTCGATTCCCGTTCCGCCCACAGGCGTTTTTGCGCCGGTTCCGCCGATTATTTTCGGAGCTGTAAATACCTTTACTTTATTTACGATACCGCTTGTTAATGCCGTAAAATTCAACTCTCCGCCGCCTTCGAGAATAACGCTGTCAATTTGCATTTCGCCGAGCTTTCTCATAAGCTCCGTCAAATCCACGCGTCCGTTTTTGTCGGGGACATAAATTACCTCTATTCCCTTTTCGTTTAACGCTTTTTCCCTTTCCGCGTTTTGCACAGCTGCGGCAGTGATTGTGCGGACGGTTTTCGCTGTTTTAGCGATTTCACTATTGAGCGGCAGACGCATTTTGCTGTCGCAGATTATTCTTATCGGGTCGTTTCCGTTCTCAATGCGGCAGGTAAGACTCGGATCATCCGCCAGAACCGTACCGATACCAACCATGATCGCCGCGTATCTGTTCCTGTCCTCGTGCGCGATACGGCGCGATTTTTCGTTTGATATCCATCTGCTGTCGCCCGTGCGCGATGCGATTTTTCCGTCGGCGGTCATTGCGTATTTCATCATTACATACGGCGTTTTCGTGCTGATATAGTGGAAAAATATCTCGTTTATCGCATCGCACTCATACCTTAAAACGCCCGTGTGAACTTCGATTCCGTGTTCGCGAAGCTTCGCGATACCGCCGCCCGCCACGAGCGGATTGGGATCGTCAGAGCCGATAAACACGCGTTTTATTTTATTTTCAATCACAGCGTCAACACACGGCGGCTGCTTGCCGTGGTGGCAGCACGGTTCGAGCGTGACGTACATATCCGCACCCTCTGTTGGTTCTTTGCAGTTCTTAAACGCGTTCCGCTCAGCGTGAAGCTCACCGTATTTTTCGTGATACCCCTCGCCGATAATAACGCCGTTTTTCACGATAACCGCGCCGACAAGCGGATTGGGATTAACGCGACCAACGCCCTTTTCGGCAAGCGCGATCGCGCGCCGCATAAATTGTTCGTCCATATTGTGTTCTCCTGTTTACATTCATTAAATAAACCCCAATAAACCCCTCCGACGCCTACGGCGCCACCTCCCCTAGTAGGGGAGGCTTTCACAACGCGATTCTTCACGAAAGGCTCCCCTACTAGGGGAGCTGTCAGCGAAGCTGACTGAGGGGTTTTGCCGCCCATAAAAAATAACGCCCCCGAAATACATCAGAGCCGTTATAAACTAACCTTCTCACATCCGGACTATACCGTCGGCTTTGGAATTTCACCAAATCATGCCAAAATGGCTCGCGGGCTGTAACCGCCGGTAGGGAATTTCACCGCACCCCGAAGAATATATTTTTAAATCTGTATTTATTATAACACCGTTTTATCTTTTGTCAATACCCGCGCACTTTACTTAAGCATTTTTTTGAGGAACTGTCCGGTATACGAGCCTTTCACCTTTGCAACCTCTTCCGGCGTGCCGTGAGCAACTACCCTGCCGCCGTTATCGCCGCCTTCCGGTCCCATGTCGATAATGTAATCGGCAGTCTTTATAACGTCAAGATTATGCTCGATTACTACAACGGTATTGCCGCCCTCAACGAGCTTGTCAAGCACCTCCGTAAGCTTGTGTACATCCGCTGTGTGCAGTCCTGTTGTCGGCTCGTCGAGAACGTATATCGTTCTGCCGGTGCTTGTCCGTGATAGCTCCGTGGCGAGCTTTACTCTCTGCGCCTCGCCGCCCGACAGCGTGGTGGAGCTTTGACCGAGCTTGATATATCCGAGACCGACCTCTTTGAGCGTTTGGAGTTTCTGCTTTATCTTTGTGATATTGCCGAAAAACTCGTACGCCTCGTCAACGGTCATTTCAAGAACCTCGTAAATATTCTTGCCCTTATATTTAACCTCGAGCGTTTCGCGGTTGTATCTCTTACCCTTGCACACCTCGCAAGGAACGTATATATCGGCGAGGAAGTGCATTTCAATCTTTCTTATACCGTCGCCGGAGCAAGCCTCGCACCGTCCGCCCTTAACGTTAAAGCTGAACCGTCCCGACTTGTAGCCGCGAACCTTTGCTTCGTTCGTCTGCGCAAACACGTTTCGTATGTCGTTAAACAAGTTTGTGTACGTCGCGGGGTTCGAGCGCGGCGTTCTGCCAATGGGAGACTGGTTAATATCGATAATCTTGTCAAGCTGCTCGACGCCTGTAATCTCCTTATGCGCTCCTGCGTGCGTTCTTGCGCGGTTTAATACGTGTGCAAGCTTTTTATAAAGTATCTCATTTATGAGCGACGACTTGCCGCTGCCCGACACGCCCGTAACACACGTTAAAACGCCCGTCGGAATTTTGACGTTTATGTTTTTCAGATTATTTTCCTTCGCGCCTTTAATCTCGATCCAGCCTATCGGTATACGGCGCATTTTCGGAACGTCAATCTTACATTCACCGCTTAAATATTTACCCGTTACCGACTCGGGCGACGCGATAATATCCTCCACGCTGCCGTAACCCACGAGCCTGCCGCCCTGCGCACCCGCGCCCGGACCTATGTCCACGATACAGTCAGCTGCAAGCATTGTATCGGTGTCATGCTCAACGACTATAACGGTATTGCCAAGGTCGCGCAGATGCTTTAACGTTTCTATAAGGCGGTTGTTGTCGCGCTGATGAAGTCCGATACTCGGCTCGTCGAGAATATACAGTACGCCCATAAGTCCCGAGCCTATCTGCGTCGCAAGACGTATACGCTGCGCCTCGCCACCCGACAGTGTGCCGGACGAGCGCGAAAGCGTGAGGTATTCAAGTCCCACATCCAAAAGGAATTTAAGCCTTGACTTTATCTCCTTTATGACCTGCTCCGCTATCATAAGTTCACGGTCGGTCAGCTTAAGATTTTCCATAAACTCCATTGCCTGCTTTATCGGCATACACGTGAACTCATATATGTTCACGCCGCCGACAGTCACGCCGAGTACCGCGTCGGAAAGGCGCGCGCCCTTACATTTGGGACACGTAACGTCGTTTATATATTTTTCAATATCATTTCTCACGTAGTCGAACGTGTTGCCGTTATAGCGGCGTTCAAGGTTTGTTATAACGCCCTCGAACGGCGCGGTAAACGTGCCGCTTCTTCCGTCACGGCTATACTGCATTTTGATCTGTTCACCGTCCGTGCCGTAGAGAATTATGTGCTTTATGTTTTCCGGCAAGTCCTTGTACGGCTTTGTTATGTCAAACTTGTAATGCTTCGCAAGCGAGGTGTAATACGTGTGCGCCATTGTGTCGCTTTTGCCCGCGTTCGACCAGCCCGTAGCCGTTATCGCGCCTTCAAGAAGGCTCAGATTTTCGTCGCTCACGACAAGCTCCGGATCAATCTTCGGCAGCGAGCCTAAGCCGTCACAGTTGGGACACGCGCCGTAGGGGTTGTTAAACGAAAACAATCTCGGCGCAAGCTCGGGAAGGCTCACACCGCAGTCGGGACATGCGAAATTCTGCGAAAACGACATCGTATCGCCGCCTATGACCTCCACGAGAACCAAATCGCCCGTGAGGGATATTGCCGTTTCAAGCGAGTCGGTAAGGCGCTGCGTTATGTTGTCGCGGATTATAAGACGGTCGATAACAATCTCTATATTGTGCTTCTGCGTCTTTTTAAGCTCTATCTCCTCACCGAGGTCATACATCACGCCGTCGGCTTTAACGCGCACGTAACCGCTCTTTTTCGCGTTCTCGAACACCTTTTTATGCTCGCCCTTTTTCATTCTAACGACGGGCGCGAGTATCTGTATTCTCGT
>CANQQS010000120.1 GCA_947626045.1 uncultured Clostridia bacterium
GAGCTTGAGCCGAAAGAGCCGTACACGGACGACGACCTTGACTGGACAGACGACAACAGCCGCGTTGTAAAGGAGCATAACGATCCCGATAATACGGACGTGGAGCTTGTAACAACGGACGTTCCGAATTTTGACACATACAGCGTCGTATATATCGGCGCGCCGATATGGTGGGGCGAGTTCTCGTGGGTAATCGACGAGTTTGTCGAGAATACCGACTTCACGGGCAAAACCGTTGTTCCGTTCTGCACGTCGATGTCGTCGGGACTTGGCGACAGTGCGAAGCATTTGGCGGAGAAAACGACTACGGGAACGTGGCTCGACGGTATGCGCTTCGGTTCGAGCGCAACGGATGAACAGGTGCAGGAGTGGATCGACGGTCTTGACCTGCCGACATCGGGTGGCACAGGAACAACTGCGGCTGCTTCGACGGTTTACATGACAACCGACATCACGCCGGAAGCTCTTGTAGAAATCTACGATAAGCTCGGCTTCGAGCCGGAGGGTAATGTAGCGGTTAAAATGTCCACGGGAGAGCCGCCCAACAGCAACTATTTAAGACCTGAGCTTATCGGCGACTTGGTAAAAAAGGTTGACGGAACGATTGTCGAGTGCAACACGGCTTACGGCGGCTCAAGAAGCGAAACCGCCATGCACGAGCAGGTAATAAAAGATCATGAGCTTGACACAATTTCAAAAGACGGATTTGTCGATATTATGGACAGAGACGGCTCTAAGATAATTCCCGTTCCCACGCCCGCAACGGGCGCGTCATCGACGATAACGGAAAACTATGTCGGAGCACATCTTGAAAATTATGATTCACTCATCTCACTTGCCCACTTCAAAGGTCACGCCATGGCGGGCTACGGCGGCGCGATAAAGAATATGTCGATAGGTATCGGCTCGCAGGAGGGCAAGTGCCTTATCCATACCGGCGGTCAGTCGCATGACAGTCCGTGGGGCGGCGATCAGGATAAATTCCTTGAGTCGATGGGTGACGCGACAAGCAGCGTTGTCAATTTCCTTGACGGCAAGGTTGTGTATATTAACGTAATGAACCGCCTTTCCGTAGACTGCGACTGCGACGGAAATCCCGCCGAGCCGGATATGCACGATATAGGCATACTCGCCTCGTATGACCCGGTAGCGCTCGATCAAGCGTGTCTTGATTTAATCTACGCGCAGAAGGACGGCGACGGAAAATCGCTTGTAGAGCGCATTGAAAGCAGAAATGGTCTGCATACGCTCGAACACGCAGAGGAAATCGGCTTGGGAAGCCGCGAGTACAACTTAGTCAGCATAGATTCATAATGTTGACAGAATAATTCAAAAGCGGTATAATTTAATTTGGTATAAATAACCATAATTTCATACAAGGAGGAAAATGAAATGGCTTGTTTTATAGCACCGGCAACGGAAGCAATCGTAACGACGATTGTAAAGAAAACTACGGACAAAAAGGAAACACACAATCCTTTTATCAAAAGACTTAACTGGCTCAACAATATGCTCTGGGGCGGATCGGCTCTTTTAGCATTCGAGCACGTTTGGCACGGAGAAATCGTGCCGTGGGCACCGTTTTTGACAAACGGACTGTCGGCTGTCCGTGAGATAGCGACAACGGGCGTTGCTATGGCTGTGGCGGTCACCGCGGTATGGGCGGGAATTGTCGCGGTTACAAACTCAATCGCAAAACGCCCGGTAAGCGGAGAACTGCGAGTACAGACGAAATGACGCTTTTAATAACGGTTTTCGCGGCTGTGGCTGCAACGATTGTGTGGTACAACACAACGAGCAATATGAAGCTCGGCTTTCTCTCGCTTATGTATTGGGGTGCGTCGCTGATGTGGCTTGTTGACGCAGTCGCGGAATATATAGAGGTCGGCGCGGAATATTTCACTCCCGCTCCGGCTGATATGCTAAACGATGCTTATCTTGGACTGTCCGTTGTAGCACTTGGGCTTGTGATATGGCTTGTCGCTCTGCTCATAAAAGACCCGAAGGGTAAGCTGAGAAAAGCACTTAAAGATAACTCCCATTCTTAATTTTTTGAAACGGCTTCGCAAAAGCGCGGAGCCGTTTCGAGTAAAGGGTACCATTTAAGCTATACGGTTTATAACCGCACGTTATTATGCCGTATTTATCGCGGCAGGCAAGCTGTAATTCAAAAGGAGCTTATGATATGAACGAAAAATATAACAATCTGAAGGAGTATATAAAATCACTGAAATCTGTTGCAGTTGCCTTTTCGGGAGGCGTGGACTCGACGTTTTTGCTAAAAGTCGCGCATGATGTTTTAGGCGACAGTTGCGTCGCAATAACAGCGCGCTCCTGCTCGTTCCCGCAGCGTGAGCTTAACGAAGCAAAGGCGTTCTGCAAAAAGGAAGGTATAAAACATATAGTTATCGAGTCTGAGGAGCTTGGTATTGACGGCTTCGCGCAAAATCCGAAAAACCGCTGTTACCTCTGCAAGACGGAATTATTTACAAAAATGCGTAAGGCGGCGGCGGAGCTTGGCGTAGAGAACATCGCGGAGGGCTCGAATATCGACGACAACGGCGACTACCGTCCCGGACTTATCGCTGTCAAAGAGCAAAATATCAAAAGTCCACTTCGATACGCAGGGCTTACCAAAAACGAAATACGAGAATTGTCCAAAGAATTGGGTTTAGATACATGGAATAAACAGTCATTTGCCTGCCTTTCGTCGCGGTTCGTCTACGGCGAAACGATCACCGAGGAAAAGCTCGGTATGGTCGATAAGGCGGAGCAGTATCTTCTTGACTTGGGCTTTACACAGGTTCGCGTGCGCGTACACGGGGACATGGCAAGAATTGAGATTAACAAAAACGAATTTCCCAAAATGCTTGAAAAATCGGAGAGCGTGTACGGTTATCTGAAATCGCTCGGCTTTACATACGTTTCGCTCGACCTGGGCGGGTACAGGACGGGCAGCATGAATGAAACGCTTGAAAAATAAGGAGAGTGGCTGAAATGCTTGATATACTTCATCGTGAATTTGTATATATATGGTACTATTTCGAGGTACAGCTTAGGCAGATAGTATTTTACTGGGCGCTTGGTATCGTTATAGGCTCGGTAATATCCGTATTCGGCAAGCAAAAGATACACTCCCTTATGACGGTCATACAGGACAAGCACCTCGGCGCGTTCGGCATAATTCCGGCGAGCCTTATCGGAATAGCGTCACCGCTGTGTATGTACGGCACGATCCCAATCGCCGCATCGTTTTCATAGAAGGGTATGCGCGACGACTACCTCGCGGCGTTTATGATGAGCAGCATCTTACTCAATCCTCAGCTTCTTATATACAGTGCCGCGCTTGGTAATTTCGCGCTGTGCGTGAGATTTATTTCGTGCTTCCTATGCGGAATTGCGGCGGGATTGGTTGTGAGGTTCTGCTTTAAGGACAAGCATTTTTTCAACTTCGACGGCTTTTCCGAGCGCGCGAGCCGCGACACCGATCCCAATCCGTTTATGCGGCTTTTGAAAAACATCGGACGAAACATAAAAGCGACAGGTCCGTATTTTTTGCTCGGCATATTATTGAGCGCACTGTTCCAAAGATACGTTCCGCAGGATGCGTTCGCGAGCCTGTTCGTAAACAACAGAGGCTTCGGCTTGCTTATGGCGGCGACGATCGGCGTACCGCTCTACGCCTGCGGCGGCGGAACGATCCCGCTTTTGCAGCAATGGCTCGCTGACGGCATGAGCATGGGCAGCGCGACCGCGTTTATGATAACCGGTCCCGCGACGAAGATTACCAACCTCGGCGCGCTTAAAATCGTGCTCGGCATAAAGCATTTCGCGATGTACTTCGCTTTCGTTATGCTTTATGCGCTCGTGAGCGGATTTATCGTGAATTTGATTGCGTAAGGAGAACGGCTATGAAAAAACTAATATCTCTGTTATTGGGAATTTCCGTGGTGTTCGGCTCGGTTTCCGCCTGCGCCGCGGGCGAGGATGATATATTGAAGGTAACGCCCGTGATTTCGGGCAGCACTCTCTCATATTCGGTTCAAACCGACTTAGACATGAACGACGCCTTGCTGCTCAGCGCGCTCTACGACGAAGGAGTATTATCGGCTGTTAAAATTAACGCTTCGGATGGTGAATTTGAGATGAAAAGCGGCAGGAGCTACAAATTAAAAATATTCGCGTGGAAAAAGGAAAACTTAGAGCCGCTATGCGATGCTGTCAGCTTCGATAATCTTACGGCAAACAATACTCCCGCGCCAAGCACGGAGCCTGTCGAAAATCCTCCGCTTCCGGGTGATGAAATACAGGAAATACCGAACGAATATTACACGGCGGCGCAGAACAAGGGAACGCTTGAGGAGTTGCATTATGACACCTATGAATCATTTACCTACGAACAGAAATCACAGCGGCTCACAAAACGGGCGATCGTGTATCTCCCGTATAACTATGATGAAAATAAAGAGTATAATATTTTTTATCTAATGCACGGTGGCTGGAGCAACGAAACAACCACGCTCGGCACGCCGGACAGACCGTCCTCATTCAAAAATGTAATCGACAATGCCATTGAGGACGGCAAAATAAAACCGCTGATCATTGTGTGTCCCACCTATAATAATACAAACGAAAACGGGCAGGACAGCGATAATTTCAGCCTTGCGATGCAGCTTAACCGTCAGTTTCATAACGAGCTTTTGAACGATTTAATTCCGGCGGTCGAAAGCAAGTACAGCACATACGCCGAGAATACCGCGCCGGACGGAATAGCCGCGTCACGCGACCATCGCGGTTTCGGCGGCTTTTCGATGGGTTCTGTCGCGACATGGCGCACGTTTGAACATTGTCTTGATTATTTCCGCTACTTCCTGCCGATGAGCTGCGGTACGTCGCTTGATGATGAGAATATTTTTGCCGCGGCGCAGGGACATAATCAAGAGGACTATTTTGTGTGGGTCATGACAGGCACAGACGATTTCGCTTACAGCTATGACAATAGCCGCGTAAATAAAATGCGTTCGTCGGAATACTTCACCGAGAATGAGAATTTTATCTACCGCGTGAAGGACGGATATTCGCACGGCGGACAAGCGGCTAACGAATACACATACAACGGACTTATGTGGTTTTGGAGCAACATATCCGACGAGAGCGGAGAGGACAGTGATACGCCGGCGGACTTTGAGCCGTTTACCCGCAGCACAAAAATATCCGATGTAATGTCCGATCCCGCGTTCGGCGATTACGGCAGGCTGATTTTCCCGGTGAACACGAGCTATTGGAGCGGCGACACACTCGAAGATCTGCGCCTTACATGGTATAACTATATAAACCCCGACAAGACCGTTGAAATTGTAAACTACATGAAGGAAAACGCGCTGAAGGGAAATACGATTTTTTATGACATTTACAGTGACGCGGAAAAGACGGCTGACAGTGCGAAACGCGATACGGGACTGTTCTTTTTCAGAGGAGATAAAAACGCTAAAGTTGCGATATGCAATGCAGGAGGCGGCTTCTCGTATGTCGGGGCTATGCACGACAGCTTCCCCCACGCGCTTGAACTCAGCAAAATGGGCTATAACGCGTTCGCGCTTATTTATCGTCCCGGCTGGGACACCGCTATGGAGGATCTGGCGCGGGCGATCGCGTTTATTCACGACCACGCGGCGGAGCTTGAGATAGACGTTGACGATTATTCGCTTTGGGGCGGCAGCGCGGGCGCGAGAATGGCTGCCGACCTCGGCTCATACGGTACAAAATACTACGGCGAAGCCGAGTATCCGAGAGCGGGCGCGGTCATAATGCAGTACACAGGTCACAGCGAGGTCACGGGCAATGAGCCGCCGACGTACAACTGCGTCGGCACGAGCGACGGTATCGCGTCGTATCGAACAATGGAGAACAGAATTGAGCGAATTAAGGAAAACGGCACGGACGCTATGATAGAGGTATTCGACGGACTTCCGCACGGATTCGGACTCGGTCAGGGTACGGTAGCGGAGGGTTGGATAAATAATGCCGTCGCGTTTTGGGAAAGGAATATGAAATGATTATCTCAAGAATTGTAAAAACTGGTATTATATTGACCTCGATGCTCACTGTCGGCATAACATCATACGCCGCGCCGACCGAAACGAAGGTAGACTCTCCTTCAAATATACGCGATTACACGGGCGACTGGCAAAGAAAGCCGCCGTTTCCCGTGGAGGGCGACAACAACACGGTGACGACCGCAAGGGCTGACGGATATACCGAACAGAGCTTGTATTTATGGGATAAAAACAATGTTCCTGCGAGAACGAATTACACGGCGAATAACGGAAGCTACTATGACGATCCCGATTTTGTCCCGTATGTAACTTCGATGCTCGTGCCGGAGGACGTTGAGCCGAAGGGCGCGGTGCTGCTCTGCGCTGGCGGCGCGTTCGCGTTTCGCGGTGACTATACCGACACCGTGCCGACGGCGGAGGAAATGAACAAGCTCGGCTATCAGTGCTTTATAGTCGATTACCGGCT
>CANQQS010000121.1 GCA_947626045.1 uncultured Clostridia bacterium
GTGCGTACAGTTCGCGTTGATACCCGAAACCATACCGAACGGGTTGTCATGTCTGCCCGGCGTGGGATGTCCGAAATCGGGGTCATCGTACGTTGTGAGAATTGTTACCTCAGCGTCGGGAACATTCTGCTTAAGCGTATTGATTACGTCGGGGTTCTTCGAGAGATAGTCGGAGTATGTTCCGGCTCTGCCCGATACGAACGCCTCTCTTGCCTTCGAGCCGTCCTTGTCGAGGTACCACTCGGAGCTTATAAGTCCCTCATTGTACATCATATTGTCATGCTGGAGCGACTTCTTGACAGGCTCCCATGTAAGAGCCGCAACGGTAAGGTCGCTGTAAAGAGCGTTGTCCTCCTCGGACAGCGGATACGGTCTGTACTTGTACGCGCCGTAGTAGGCGTTGCCGAGCGACGCGGTAGCGGGAATCGTACCTTCGCCGCCGAGCTTGGCGTCTCTGAACTTGCGGAGCATGTCGTCGTACTCTTCGGTACTCTTCGGCTCTTCGATACCGAGCTTATCCATCCAGTCTTTTCTTACGAGTGTTATGAAGTTGTACGCGTCGGGTCTTGTACCCGCCATGAACAGCTTTTTGCCGTCAACATACGTATACTCGTCGAGATCCTTCGTTCTCTCATAGAAATCGGGAGCGTACTTCTTGATCATTTCTTCGTCAAGCGTCTGGAACGCGCCCTGATCCGCGAACGATACGATTGTCGGATAGTCGTAGTTGAAGATAATATCCGGCTGGTTCTCAACCTTACCCGCAAGAAGCTGGTTAAACATCGTTACTTCTTCCTTACGCGGAATCGAGATGTACGTAACCTTAATGTTGTGCTTGTCGCCAAACTCCTTCTGAACATACTTTGTCCAGTAGTTGTCGGTTACGTTAGCCTGACCCGCATTACCTCTGTCGTATACGGGGATTTTGATTTCGATCTGCTCGGGGTAAACGTAATTTTCAACGTCCTCACGCGACATGATTTCGTCAACGTCAACGTTAGCGCCGCCGCCTCCGCCGCAGCCCGAGAGCGCTCCCGCCGCGCCTACCGTCATGGCTGCCGCAAGCAGGATGCTGAATATTCTTTTTTTCATAGCTTTTTTTCCTTTCTTTTTTATTTTTATACTTAATTATAAAGCACAAATTTATTAACCTTTTACCGCGCCTATCATAACGCCCGTTACGAAGTATTTCTGCAGGAACGGGTATATGAGAACGATAGGCAGCGTCGCGAACATGATCGTCGCGGATTTTACGACCTCGGCAGCCTGCTGTTGACCTCCGCCCGCCTCCTGCGCAAGCGCGCCGGTAGAGCCTGACGCGTTTACGAGGTTGTAGAGCTTGAGCTGTAAGGGCTTTAAGTTATCCGACTGTATAAAGTACAGTGCGTCCGTGAAGGAGTTCCAGCGTCCAACCGCATAGAACAGCGCGAGTGTCGCGAGAACCGGCTTCGACAGCGGAAGCACGACCTGAACAAGTATTCTGAAATCGTCGCAGCCGTCAAGCTCCGCCGCCTCGATAAGGCTTTCGGGTATTGAGTTCTGCATGAACGTTCTCAGAATTATCATGTTGTACGCCGAGAATATCAGCGGCAGCACGAGTACGGCAGCCGTATCGAGCAGGTTAAGGCTGTCCATGAGCAGGTAGTCCGGAATGGTACCTGCGCTGAAATACATCGTCATCAGGAATATTGTCGAGATGATATGTCTGCCCTTTAATTTCGGTCTCGACAGCGCGTATGCCGAGCATATCGTAACGAACATGCCGAGAACCGTGAATACTACGGTGAGTATTATCGTGAATATGAGCGAGTGCATCATTGACGGGTCGCCGAGAACCGTTTTGTACGCGTTTAAGTTTACGTGCTTCGGGATAAGGAACACGTTGTTCGCGTAAACGTCGGCGTCGCCGCTTATGGACATTGCCGCAACGTGCAGAAACGGTATTATACATATTATTGCCACAAGCGCTATAAACGCGTATATAAGCACGTCGGCAATTATATCGAGAGGTGATTTTTTTATTTTCATAGCCGCGTCCCTCCTTATACAATACCGTCTTCGCCCATGAACTTAGCCGCTTTGTCAGCCAGAAGCACGAGTATAACGCCCACGAGCGACTGGAAGAAGCCGACCGCCGTAGCTATATTGTACTGACTGTTCTGCAGACCGACGCGGTAAACGTACGTGGCGATAACGTCCGAGAATTGTGTAACCATCGGGTTCGATAACGTATACGGTCGTTCGAGAGAGCTTCCCATAATACGTCCGAGGCTCATTATGAGCATTACCACGATAGTGGACTTAAGGCACGGAAGAGTTATGTTCCAAATCTTTCTCCACCTTCCCGCGCCGTCAACGGTAGCCGCCTCGTAAAGCTCGGCATCGATACCGGTGATCGCGGCGAGGTAGATAATCGTACCCCAGCCCATGCCCTGCCATACGCCTATGAGTATGTACATAACGAGCCAGTGCCATTTTTCCGTAAGGAACGGAACAGACTGTCCGCCCATACGCGTTATAAGCACGTTTAAGTAGCCCGTGTCGGGGGAGAACAGCTGGTACGCGAGACCCGCTATAATAACCCACGACAGGAAGTGCGGCAGGTAAAGTATTGTCTGTGTTGTGCGCTTGAACCACTTGCAGCGGATTTCGTTAAGGAATATCGCGAGTATGATAGGCGCGGGGAATCCTACAATCAGGTCGAGTATGTTAAGTATGAGCGTGTTTTTGAGCGCTATGTAGAAATCCCTCGATTGGAACACCTTTTTGAATACTTCAAGTCCGATAAACTCCGAACCCGCAAATCCCTTTATCGGTTTGTAGTCGAGGAACGCGATGGACAGACCCGCCAGCGGCAGGAACTTGAAGACGATAACGAGTACAAACGGTATCAGGAGCAGGAGATACAGCTGCCAGTCCCGCTTAAAATAATACCAAATGCTTTCGAGTACGCTTCTCTGCGTCCGCGACCTCATCTCAATTTCTTTTTTTGTCAAGACAAACCCCCCTTTTATATCTTTGTTACCTTTGATTATTAAGCTAAAATATATTGTACCATTTTTTGTGTAAAATGTCAATAAAATTAATCAAAAAGATATATGAAAAATCACATCGGCTCGTTTGGTGCGAGAGTAACGCCGTCCCAGACGTACGTTTTGACCGTTCCTTCGCCCTTTTCGCCGTCCGTACGTATCTTTACGGCTGTGATTTTGCCGTCGCCGCCGTAGTACACGTCAATAAATTTATTCGGACTTTCCTCGCTTCCGAACGCTTCAAACGCCGGAAGAGCCTTGCCGTCGAAGTCGAAAAGCGTCGTGTTCTCGACCACGTTTCCGGCGGGCTTGTCGTCGCTCTCGTTATACGCCCAGCCCGAAAGAGACTCGTTGGCGTTTTCACTGTCCTCGACGTGTATCATGCAGGGATCCCAGTAAAGCGCGCCGACGCACCTTCCGCCGTCAACCGATCGCAGCGCGGCGAACAAATCCTTAAGAAAATCACGCTGACCCTCGGGCGTGTACGGGTACTTTTCCTCATAGCCCTCGGCATTTTTGGGATCGTCCTCTGTCGGCGTGAGCTGTCCGCCGTAGCCGTTCTTTTTGTTCAAAGTCCAGTTGTAGCCCGTTTCCATTATGAGTATGTCCTTGTCGTACTTTGCCGAAATATTGTTACAGAATGACGTGAGCGTTTCAATCGTGTTGTACGACCACGCCGGATAATATGACGCGCCTATCACGTCAAACTTACCGCCCGCCTCGATGTACTTGTCGAAAAACCACGTGAACACGCTGTCACTCGAGCCGTTCGCGAGATGTATCACCACCTGCGAGTCGGGCGACACCTCCTTTACCGCGTCGTAGCCGCGGTTCAAAATATCCGCGAGAGCCTTCCAGTCCTCATAGCATTTTATATCGTTTTTCTCGTCGATATTGCTGTCAAACACAAGCTCAAACCTGTCCTTGTTCATATTCGCGTCGTACGTGTTCGCGAACGGGAAGAACATGCCGCCGTTAATCTCGTTGCCGAGCGACACGTATTCGGGAACGGTGTCCTGCGCCTTTAGCTTTTTCATTATATCAAGCGTGTACGCGTACACGATGTCGCCGAGCTTGGCGCGTATTTCCTCCTTCTGCTTGTCGGTCATGCTCTTTAAGAATTTCTCGTCCTTCACGTCGTAACCAAGCTCGTCCTTTATCTGCTTCACCCATTCGGACGGGATGATCTGTCTTTCGCCGTTCGACCAGTAGTCGGAATAGTTAAACGTGTACTGTATCGCCATACCCGCCGCCTTCGCGCGTTTCGCGAGCGAGAGCGTGTCGTTTTCGTCCTGGTACGACGCGGGCAGATAATACGTGCCGTCGCCCGTACCCTTGCCGGGCGTGTTTGAAAGGCGTATACGCGCCATATTTACTCCCCGGGATGCCATAAACTCAAACGGATCGACCTTTTCGCCGTCAGCCGTCTTGTAAGTGCCGCCCATATCCTCGATATACGTTACCTCGGTCATATCGCCGCCGGTGTAAAACTGCGCCGACGCGGCGGAGCCGAGCATCATTGACGCGAGCAGCGCGGATATTATTTTCTTCATAATTATTCCCTCCGATTTTATGTTATACGTATATTGTAACATAAACGGACGCGGCGGGCAAGGCTAAAAATTCACTCTTGCATATAAACGGCTGTTGTGATAAAATAACCGATACAAACGGACTTAGGGAGTGTAAATATGGATTTCAAGCAGCATATAATCGATAAAATAACGGAGATAACGGGTCTTGACCGCGCGGCGGTTGAGGACGCTGTCGAAACGCCGCCCGATGAGAAAATGGGCGACCTCGCGTTCCCGTGCTTTCCGCTCGCGCGCGTAATGCGCAAAGCGCCGCCCATGATTGCGGCGGAGCTTGCGGAAAAGCTCTCCGGCGACGAGTATATAGAAAAGGCGCAGGCTCAGGGCGGCTACCTCAATTTCTTCTTTAACCGCGCGAAATACATCGCGGACACCGTTACGGCGGCGCGGAGTGCGGGCGATACGTGGGGAAGCTCCGACATAGGCGGCGGCAGGACTGTTTTAATAGAATATTCCTCGCCGAATATCGCAAAACCGTTCCACATAGGTCATCTTTTTTCAACGGCTGTCGGCAACTCGCTCGCGAGAATATACAAGCACCTCGGCTACAGCGTGCAGTCGCTTAACCATTTAGGCGACTGGGGTACGCAGTTCGGCAAGCTGATATGCGCGTACCACCGCTGGGGCGACAAGGACGTTATCGCGAAAGATCCCATAAACGAGATTTTGAAGGTATACGTGAAGTTCCACGAGGAGGCGGAAAAAGACCCGTCTCTGGAGGACGAGGCGCGTGAGTATTTTAAAAAGCTTGAGGACGGCGACAGGGAAACAACGGAGCTTTGGGAGTATTTCCGCGAGATGAGCCTTGTCGAGTTCAAACGCGTGTACGATATGCTCGGCGTTAAG
This sequence comes from uncultured Clostridia bacterium, assembly GCA_947626045.1. Classification (GTDB taxonomy): domain Bacteria; phylum Bacillota; class Clostridia; order UBA1381; family UBA1381; genus Hominilimicola. The sequence goes on from CANQQS010000121.1 coordinate 5,471, forward strand.
TTTGACAGCTACAACGGCGAGGCGTTTTACTCGGATAAAATGGACGAGGTAGTCGATATACTGCGCGATAAGGGACTTCTCGTCGAGTCGGACGGGGCGCAGGTCGTGGATTTGTCCGACCTCAACATGCCGCCGTGCATAATATTAAAGTCCGACGGCGCGACGATTTACGCGACGCGCGACATTGCCGCCGCGCTTTACCGCCACAGGACGTACGATTTTTACAAGAACATTTACGTTGTCGGAATACCGCAATCGCTGCACTTTAAGCAGATTTTCGCCGTAATGGACAAGGCGGGCTGGGAGTGGTCGAAGGGCTGCGAGCATGTCGGATTCGGACTTGTGAAGCTTCCGGGCAGAGCCATGTCCACGCGCCACGGCGACGTTGTATTTCTGGAGGACGTATTAAATGAATCGATCGACAAAACTCGGGAGATAATAAAGAGCAACGCGTCAAAGGTTGACGACATCGAGGATGCGGCGAAAAAGATAGGCATCGGTGCGATACTGTACACGTTCCTGCACTCGTCGCGCGAAAAGGATATTGTGTTCAGCTGGGACACGATGCTCGACTTTGAGGGTGAGAGCGCGCCTTACTGCCAGTACGGCTACGCGCGCGGCAGGAGCATATTAAGACGTGCCGACAATATAGATTACTCCGCGCCCGATATGACAAAAGCCGTGTCGGACGAGGCGTACACGCTGATAAAGCACCTCGGCGCGTTCGCGGACGCGGTTAAGGACGCGGCGGACAAAAACGAGCCGTTTTACATTAACCGCTACGTCAC
>CANQQS010000122.1 GCA_947626045.1 uncultured Clostridia bacterium
CCGCCCGCGCCGACTATTCCCGCGTCGTATACAATTTTTTGCAGCTCCGCTAAATTCATATTATGTCCTCTTTTACGTTATAGTTGTGGGTATTGCACTATTTGCAAACAGTGGATATTAGCCTTCCCCTTGAGGGGAAGGGGGACCGCGTAGCGGTGGATGAGGTGTAGTTATTGCATCAATTTCAAAAATATAACGCCCTGACGGGTTACACTTGCTACGGCGTTTGTTGCTACGCAACACGCCTACGACGCTGAAGCGTCGTACACCTCATCAGTCACTTCGTGACAGCTTCCCCTCAAGGGGAAGCCTAACGGGCGAACACGGTTCGCCCCTACGAAAACGGGACGTCGGGGCGCCGTCCCCTACACCCGTTGTTTTGAATTTTCGCGTCGTAGGGGCTGGCGCCCTCGACAGCCCGCATTATCCATTTGCACATAGTCGAGTGCGACCACTTACGCCTGTTTTTCGTCGAGAATACCGACAATCGCGGCGTCAACGGGAGCGTCCGGCTTACCGAGCGCCATTCTCGCGCCGCTGCCGCGCGTGATAATAACATCCTCGCCTATACCGGCGCCGATTATATCCACCGCGACAAGGAATTTATCCACAAGACTACCGTTTTCGATACACTGCACGAGCATAAACTTATAGCCCACGAGAGCCTCCAGCTTATGCGTCGAAACAACGCTTCCGTATACTCTGCCTATAATCATTATAATCAATCCTTTTACCCCGCCTTGCGGCGCGGTAGGTCTATTTCTCTAAAATCACTACTCTGTCGCCCGTCTTGATCGCGCATGCGTTCGCGTCGTCCGTGTCGATGTGCATTTCAGTGTTGAAGTCCTCGCGGACTCTTACCTGCACGTTAAAGAAACGCGTCGGCTTGGAGTTCTGTATCTCAACGTCCACAATGTCGTTGTCCTTTATGCCGTACTTCGCCGCGTCCTCAGGCGTCATATGTATATGTCTGTTGGCTATAATGCAGCCCTCGTTAAGAAATACGCTGCCCTTGGGACCCACGAGAGCCATGGGCGCGCTGCCGTCAAGCTCGCCCGACGGGCGTACCGGCGGCGATACCTTCAGCTTAAAGGTATCCGTTCTTGAAATTTCAACCTGTGACTGCTTTCTGACCGGTCCGAGTACTCTCACGCCCTCGATCGAACGAAGCGAGGGACTTACGAGCGTCACGCACTCCTCCGCGGCAAACTGGTCGCCCATGAGCATCTTCTTAACGGTCAGCTCGTGACCTTTTCCGAAAAGAATTTCGAGATGCTCCTGCGACAAATGCACGTGTCTTGCCGACACGCCTACCTTAATACCGTCGTTCGCTTCCTTTTGCTTCAGAATATCCACAACGGCTTTTGCAATCACGTCCTGTATATTGTTGTCCATTCCGTGTTCCTCCCGATAAAATGAGGTTTGTTTTTACATCAAAATGCGTACAAAAACCAAATCCCTTGTTCCGCGGAAGGTTTCCCTCCCGCGGAAAGGAAATATGATTTCGTTTTTTATGTAGCGATAACTACACCTTCGCCCCGTTTAATCCTTTCGGAATTAAACAGCGGGGAGAATCTTCTCCACGTCGTTGTGCGGACGCGGAATTACGTGTACCGAGATAAGCTCGCCGAGTCTCGAGCCTGCCGCCGCGCCTGCGTCTGTAGCAGCCTGAACAGCGCCTACATCGCCTCTTACCATAACGGTAACAAGACCGGAGCCGATTCTCTCTGTGCCGATGAGCGTTACGTTAGCTGCCTTTACCATTGCATCCGCAGCCTCGATCGCCGCAACAAGACCTCTTGTTTCTACCATTCCCAATGCTTCTACTGCCATTTTTATTTCCTCCTGTTTTTGGGCTTTGCCCTTATTTTACTTTGTTTTTTTATATCTTAAGGCTTGCGCCTGAAGAACGTTGTTATTTTTCCGTTTTCCTTGAACGGGTTGTTCTTTTGCGCGCCGTAGGTTTCTTTTCAGCCTTAGGCTCGCTCTTTCCGCCCGACGGGATTTTACCCACGTGCGTACCCGCGATCTCGGAGTTGGCTTCCTTCGCCTTCTCGTCGTCGAGATGCAGGAATTTTAATATTTCGTCATGCGGTCTTGCGATTACCTGCGACGCTTTGTAGCAGTCACACTTTTTCGCTCTCTTAACGCCGGCGTCCACCGATGCCTGAACTCCCGTCAGCTCGCCCTTAACGACTATCGTTACGAGCCTGCCGCCGAGCTTTCTTTCCGTCGCCACAAACTCCACGTCCGCCACCTTAAGCATATCGTCAAGCATTATTATAGCGTTACCGAGAGCCGATACCTCGACAAGTCCCAATGAAAAATCCGCCATTTTACTCTGCCTCCCCTCAATCAATAGAACGAAGGTAGAATTTTGGCGATGTCCTGATGCGGACGCGGTATGACGTGTACCGCGTACACCTCGCCAAGCTCCCGCGCGACCGTTTCGCCCGCCTTAACGGCGGCTTCGACCGCGCTGACCTCGCCTTCAATCACTACATTCACAAGACCGGAACCGATTTTCACCGTTCCTATCAACCTGACGTCCGCCGCCTTCGTCATAGCATCGGAGGCTTCAATGGCTGCCGTCAGGCTTCTTGTTTCTATAAATCCCAAAGACTGTAACATTGAATCCCTCCTTACGCGTTATTCGGTATATGACCAACCTTGTCACGTCCGACGCTTATGCGGTTTGCCATTTTTACGGCGTCGTCTGTGGGTCTTGCAATTACGTGCTTGTTTATAAGTCCCGAAACGCTCTCCGCAGCTTTCGCCGCGGCTTCGACAGCCGCCTCGACCGCGCTGACCTCGCCCTGAACCTTTACCGCCATAATAAGCGGCACTTCGACGCTTTCCGCGTTAGCGGGCTTGTTGGAGTCAATCGCGATTATTTTAACGTCCGCCGCCTTCGCGGCAGCGTCCGCCGCCGTTATCGCGGAAACGAATCCGAACATTTCGATTATTCCTATTGCCTCATTCATTGTAACACCCTACGCCTTTCTTCGGTGTTCCCCGTCATTAAAAATCGGGGTTTATATACGCTATCTTCAGACCCTTCTGCGCCAGGTTCGTTTCAAGCGCCTCGTTCATCTCGCTAAGACCGAAACGGTGAGTGATAAGCTCCTTTATCGGAAGTCCTATCGCTATCGCTCTCTTTAAGAAGTCAAACGTCGTCGCGTAGTCGCGGAGTGTGTAAACCCACGAGCCTACGAGCGTTATCTCCTTCGAGCAGAGGTCGAAGTGCGGGTTTATCGTAGCGTCGCCGCCGTTGATAAAGAATCCGAGCTCGCACAGACCGCCGCCGTTTCTGATGAAGTGGTAAATGTTCGAGTGCGCCACCGGTGAGCCGGTACACTGGAACGCGAAGTCACATAAATATCCGCCAAACGCGTCCTTAACGGCTTCCGTAAGAGCGTCGATACCCTTGTGGTTCATGAAGTTCACGGTGTTGTCCGCGCCCATTCTCTTAGCGAACTCAAGACGCTGCTCGTTTCCGTCAACGGCTACGATGTTTTCTATACCCATTGTACGGAGTACCGCGATACAGATAAGACCTATGGGGCCGCAGCCCTGTACGACAACTCTCGAATTGAAGCGGAGAATGTTTGTCGTCTTTGCTCTCTCGACCGCGTGTACAAGAACCGCGCACGGCTCGATAAGTATTCTCGAGTCAAGGTCGAGGTCGCTTACGTTAAACACCGTCGAGCCGCCTCTTATAAGTATGTAGTCGCTGTACCAGCCGTTCAGATGTACATCGTCGTCGGGAAGAAGTCCGTACACGTCCGCGCCGCCGACGTTCTGCTTGTTGAGGTCGAACATCGTAATGTCGGGGTTGTCCTTGAATATCATACAAGTAACGACCTTATCGCCGACCTTTAACGGCTTGCCCGCGCTGTCCTTCGACACGTTCTTACCCATTTTCACTATCTCGCCCGTACCCTCGTGACCGAGAACAACGGGGATAAGCGAGAACGGATCGTTCTTGTACTCGTGAGCGTCCGTGCCGCACACGCCGCAGCCCTCTACCTTTACAAGTATATCATCGTCGCCGAGTTCGGGAATGGGATATTCCTGAATCTCAAAGTGCTTGAGCTTCGTCATCATCGCTACGTGCGCCGTCTTGGGGATAGCGCCCGACGCCTGCTTTGACGATGAATAGCTGCTGCCTGACGCGGGAGCGTTACCTGTCATTTCCTGCAAAACCTGCGCTACAAGCTTTGCTATTTCCTGTTCGTTTACTGCCAAGATTATCACTCCTTTTAAATTATATTCAACGCGTCTGACAATACGCAGCGTCTTATACGCGTAAAGCTCCTCGGCGAGGTGATACCCTCACCCGTCGGGCCGGCTATCGTGAACGTCGTCCAGCCCTCCGCGTTAAAGCCGATACCGGCGTAACTCGGAGCGTTCTTTACAAATATAGTCGTGCAGATTGCCTTTGCATACTGCGTCATGTGATCCACGTTCTTTGAGTGGAGATGCGCGCTGTGGCGGTTGCCGTGTTCAGCCTTGACTGCCATTTCAACGGCTTCGTCGAACGTGTCGACTCTTACTATCGGGAGTATCGGCATCATCAGTTCCGTCTGAACGAACGCCTGCGAGAACTCCGTTTCGCATATGATACATCTCACGTCCTCTTTCGCGTTAATGCCTATCTGCGCGAGTATCTTTCTCGCATCGCGTCCGACCCAGTCCTTGTTGATAACGCGCTTGGGCTTGTCGCCCTCCTTTTTCGGCTTCGACCACACGAGAACTACGTCCTCGAGCTGCTTTACCTGCGCGTCGTTTATCATGTACGCGCCGTTTTTAAGCATGTGGTGTATAAGCTCGTCGGCTACGTTCCTTAAAACGAACACTTCCTTTTCCGCGATACACGGAAGGTTGTTGTCGAACGTGCAGCCGTCGATTATATCCTTCGCAGCCTTCGGGATGTCGGCGGTGTCGTCAACTACGACCGGCGGATTGCCCGCGCCCGCGCCGATAGCCTTCTTACCGCTCGACAGAAGCATCTTTACAACGCCCGGTCCGCCCGTCGCTACAAGCATTCTTACCGACGGATCGTTTACCATTTTATTGGACGTTTCCATTGTCGGGTTCGCTACGGTGGCGACTATGTTTTCGGGGCCGCCTGCAGCCAAAATCGCTCTGTTTACAAGATCGACCGCATACGCCGAAATTCTCTTTGCGTGCGGATGGGGGTTAAACAGAACGCCGTTGCCGCCCGCGAGCATACAAATACTGTTACAGATAATCGTACAGCTCGGATTTGTGGACGGCGTAATCGCGCCGATTATTCCGAACGGCGCCATCTCGATAAGCGTCAGACCGCCGTCGCCCGCGAGAGCGCGCGTTTCAAGGTCGGACGTGCCGAGAGTTTTGTCGGCAACGAGATGATGCTTCAAAATCTTGTGGTAAACGTTTCCCATGCCCGTATCCTCAACGGCGAGCTTCGCCATTGTTTCGGCTTCGGCGTGGGTAAGCTTCCTGATTTCGTTTATGATATTTTCTCTCTGTTCCTTATTATAATGTCTGAAGGTTGTGTACGCCTTGTTACAAGCCGCGATAGCCTCATCCATCGTGTCGAACACGCCGAGCTGCTTGCGCTTCGGCGCTTCAAAAGCCGAGAGATCCATTCCGGCAAGCACATTCTTTACGATTTCGCTTACCTGCTTTTCATCTACCATGTTGAATTTCAGACCTCCTTCTTACAGCAATATGCGGAGCGTTTCCTTCGCGACCGCGGCGATGAGCGTGTCCTGCTCCTTCGTGCCGCCGCTTACTCCGATACCGCCGTATATTTTATTGCCGCTTTCGAGCGGAAAGCCTCCGCCCAGAAGCAGTATTCCGTTTCCGTTTGTAAGTCCGTCAAGCGCGCCGCCGCGCGACTCCTTTAAAGCCGTATGCGTCGGCATTTTCAGCGCCACCGCGGTGTACGCCTTATCCTGCGCCGCTCTCACCGACGCTATATAGCTGTCGTCCATAGCGTTCAAAAGCACGAGATTTGCGCCCTCGTCGCATACGGCGACCACTATTTTCACGCCGATTTTGTCCGCCGCAATCACCGCCGCTTCAGCGGCTTTTTTGGCAGTTTCGAGCGTCATTTTACAGTTTTTGTATGTAACTTCTTTCACGCTTTCCGTCTTTACGGGAACGGGTTTTTCAGCCGTTTTCGGCTTCGGTGCGGGCGGTTTGTCCGCGCCGATGTTT
>CANQQS010000123.1 GCA_947626045.1 uncultured Clostridia bacterium
GGCGCCGCATATCGTAAGCCTCCCCTACTAGGGGAGGTGGCGCCGTAGGCGTCGGAGGGGTTTTACACATCTAAATCCCAATTTATCCCATTATTCCACCGCAAATCGCGTTATTTTTGCCGCTGCGGTTGTTTTTGTATCCGATTGCGCATATGCACCGATTACCGCGCCGGTAAAGCAGCGTTCGGCGACGTCGGTTGTTATGAATTTCGCCGGCACACTTCCGGCGGATATGTATTCGCCGCCGTTTGCGGCATAGTAAAATTCATACCTTTTCGTGTCCGACTTTATCTTAAATCTCAGGTTTCCTTCTGGTGCTTCCGCGCGGTATACTTCATTTACAAAATCGTCAGCGCGCGCCGTCACGACTATATAATCCATGCCGTTTTTACGCTTTTTCGCAACCGAATAAATATTGTCGGGCGACAGGTACACGCAAAGTCCCGCTTCATCGCCGTTTTCGTGCGGCACAAATTCAAGCTCGATTTCCACAGTACATTCAAAATCCGGCTGACGCACCGCCGCCATCGACGGAAAGCCGTGTTTATCCGTTAATTTCGCGTTCGGTACCAGCGTCATAGCTCCGTTTGAGCGCTTTATATAATCGTCGTTTCGTCCGCGGACGAAAAGCCAACGGTTTTCCCAATCGGCGGTCTTAAAATCGCACACAAAATGCGTATCAATGCGCTGCTCCACGTCCGATTCGTTTTCAATATGCGCCCTGTTATTTTCAGCAATAAACCAGCCGTCAACCCATTTTACAGGCGTTAAAAACGTCTCGCGTCCGAGCGTCGTTTTGCCCGACACATACGGTCTTGCGGCGAGATGCGCCATGTACCAATCGCCGCTTGGAGTGTCAATCAAATCGGCATGACCGGCGCATGAAATTTGCTTCGTCGTATCGTTTCGATTGGTAAGTATCGGATTATACGGACACGGCTCGTAGCCGCCCCAAATGTCACGGCTTCTCGCGAGAACCGCCGTGTGGTTTTCTCCGGTGCCGCCCTCCGCCGCGAGAAGATAGTACCAATCGTCGATGTGATAAATATGCGGCGCTTCGAGCCATCCGCCGCCCGTGCCTTCCCATACACGTCTTATTTCGCCGGTTACCCTGCCTGTTTCGGGGTTCATCTCCGCAAGCGATATACCCTCGGTTTTGTATTTTCCGCTCCTGCTGCCGCAGTCATTCGCGCAATAATACATTTTTCCGCCGTCGAACAGCATCGACGGGTCTATTCCGTCCATATCCGTCCATACCGCGTCAGACCATTCTCCGCTCGGGTCGGGCGCGTAAATGATAAAGTTACCTCTGCCGCTGAATGTGGCGGTGATGTAGAAAATACCGTCGTTATAACGTATCGTCGGCGCCCAAATTCCGCCCGACGCTTCCGCTTCAGCCATGGGGAGCTGTGACGGGCGTGTTACAGCGTTCGCGATATGCGTCCAATTTATCAGGTCGGTGCTGTGATAAACCGGTATTCCCGGAAAATATTCGAACGTGCTTGTCACGAGGTAGTAGTCGCTGCCTACGCGGCACACGCTCGGGTCAGGGTTAAAGCCGCGTATTACGGGATTTAAATATTTATATCTCATATACCTTTCCCCTTTAAATCAAACTCATCTGCATATCCTTTAAAGATTTGACTTTCCTTTCCGTAACTGTTTCATCAGGTCTCACAATCCCACAAAGAAGCGGCGAGTTTGGATTGTAATGTCTGACATTGTCCTCCACGCTTTTGGGGCTGAAATTTGCATAGCAATATTTACAGCCATTGGTACACGTATTATAAGAGCCGATTTCAACGCTCTCAACGCAGCCGCATTCGTCCCTTTGATTTTTATCCTTGCTTACTTTGATTTCGCAGCCTATGAGTTCTTCTATAAGTTGCTTATCAATACAGCTGCCATGGCTGATCCCTATATCGCTCAAATCAATCTGTTCCGCACATGTTTCCATGACCAATCCGTAATTGTTAGCAATATTATACATTTTCCCCGCAATGTCTTTCATTTCTCCTGCTGTAATATTTTTTATGTTTAAGTCCGTCGTGTTGCGCTTGGTTTTATCATACATATCCACAAAACTTATTACAACCTTATCGGTGTATCCCGATAGGCTTTTGGCTATCTCTTCAAATGCTCTCAGGTGATATTCGGCAGTATATTTATCACTTATAAAAATCGGATCATACCGCCATATAACGCGTTTTTTCCCTATCCTTTCGGATAGCTTGATAAAGGTCGGTATTATTTCCCTTTTTTTATCGGGAATATTCGGCTCTACATCCTTGCCGTAACCCGTGAGCGTAAACTGGAAATAATACTGATATCCTTTCAATTCATCCAGCCGCTCCAGAGCATTTGCCGGATTCTTTGTCCAAAATACAATGCAGTCCACCATGTCCGCAGACAGCGGTATTTTACTTATTTGATGCGCGTTCATCGGATTTCTTACGTACAAAAAGCCCTCTTTTATTCTGTTTAAAAACCAATCAAAATAGTAATTTGGGACATCTGTTCTTCGGCTTACACTCAATATCATTGCTTATCCTCTCTTTGAAAAGTTAGTATTTGATACCTTACATATCCCACCGTTAATATCGGACTTCTGTTTAAATAATCAAAGCAACTGATATCGCACATTTCGTTTCCCTCCGTATAAGCATTACACTTATCGTATAAATTGTTCAACAGCTCCTTTGCGCCGTCCGGATAGTCAAAGTCATAAAAAATCTTTTTTATGCCGCATTTTTCCGGAAAATAATTATATACATTTTCTTTACTTAACGAAGCAAAGCCGTTATTTTTTATTGCCCTCGATAATTTCACGCTTCTTTTTATATCTGCATTCAAGTTTTCATCTTCAGCGCGGGCTGATATGAAAATATGGATTTTATTCTTCTTTATTTTCAAATTTTCGAAACCTTCACAAATCTTTGCAAACTCATCACTTGAAAACTCGCTTATTGATTTCGGAAATATGTATATATCAGAGTCCAGCTCATAAATTTCATTAAACCAATCGGAAATATCCTCCTGTTTAAAGCTGACAATGTCGTTTCTTCTCTTTTTGATTTTATAGTTCCAATCTATCAAATCAAGTCCTTCATAAATGATTTTACAATCACTGTCAATATCTTCAAGGCATTCGGCGGCTGCCCAGTAATCAATCATATTCCCACAGCCAAACGATGTCATTCTTATTTTGTCACCGATTTCTTCCTTTTTAAAAAATGATTGAAACATATACTTGTATTCAAATGCGTATGAAAACGTATAACGCAGCAGATACAACTGTTGTAAATTTATGTCATTATAATCCGGAATATTGCCGTAATTATAGGATAAATCCTGCAGATGACATAATCCGTTGTTATCGTCAACATAGTCACTAAAATCTTCATATATCTCATCAAGATACTGTTTTATGGGAATCACGTAACATTCCACCTTTGCCAAGCTGTAATTTATATCTCATACACTTTTAAATTTGAATATTCCCCTATCATCGGCGCCATTTGCCTGAAGCCTATCTTGCCGCCGCCCAGCACCGCGCCGTACTCCTTGCCGTCGTCCTGCCATGAAAATACCGTCAAATCGTTTATCGCAAACTCGATTTTTCCGTCCTTTTTCGTAAGGCAAATATGATAGCTTTCAAACGCGTCGTCGCAGTTCGGGATCGGATCCGCGCCCTGTATCACAAGATGAAAGCCCTTGCTCTTGCGTAAATTGCAGGTATGGAAACCGCGCTCGTCGTCCCATTTGCGGCGGAAGTACGATACGTGGTACGCGTTTATGTCGCCGGAATGGTACAGATTATACTGCCCGTCGCGCGGCGCAAGCGACGGGTCGAATAAGTCCTCGCCATTGCAGCCCTTCGCGCTGAAAAACATTATCGCAAGCCCCGGCTCTTCGATAGGACGGAAATCCCATTCTATGCACACATCAGACGGGAAATCTTCCGGACACCAGTACACGAAATTCGATTTCTGCCCCAAATCCGCCGAAAGCGCGTTTTTCATACGCATTTTTCCGTTTTCGAAATAAATTTCCGCGCTGCCTTCAAGGCGAAAACCCTTCACGTCCTCCGCGCATGACAGCTTATTTTCATATATTAACCTTTTTCCCATGAGTATATCCTCCTTGCCGCACGCTGTTACAAAAAAGTCACGAGCCTTGCCCATGACTTTTTGCTTTTTTCTTATCCTTCCGCGTTGTACTCCGGCACTATTTCTTCAAGCCTTGACGCCGCGTTCATCGCAAGCTGCTGCAGCAGCGCCTTCTGTTCTTCTCCCGCGCCGCTGCCTGCCGTTATCTCGATAAGGCAGCCGCGGTCGTACACGTGGATTGTCGGATACGCGATATACGTTTCCTGTCCGAGACTGCCAAGAAGCTCCGCGTCCTGACGCATAGCCTTTTGCTGCTCGTAATAGTCGAAAATCTGCTGATAGCCCATTTCGTCGTTAAACTGTATAAGCTTGACCTCAACGGGGTCGTACTGACCCAAGGGGTCGCTCACATAAAGCACAGACGAGCGGTTTCCGTCTCGCGTCGTTTCGCTGATTACGGGAATGTAACCCGCGTACGCAGTAACGTCGTCAATCGTCACAAGCTCCGTCGGCTCGATCTGCGGTATTTCCTTCTTCTGTTCCGCCTGCGAGCCGCACGCGCAAAGGCTTGCAGCCGACAAAAGAACCGCCGCGCATAAAATTATCTTTTTCATCTCAGCCCCTCCGTTCACTTCTTCGCGATTACGGCTTTAGCTTGTTTAACTATATTTTCAGCTGTCAGTCCGTACGCTTCGAAAAGCTCCGCCGGTTTGCCCGACTGACCGAAATCCTCCGTGCCGATGATCTTTACCGGACACGGCGCGTTTTGGCAAACTACCTCGCTTACCGCGCTGCCCAAGCCGCCCATTACGTAATGCTCCTCGGCGGTGACAATCGCGCCCGTTTCCTTCGCCGCTTTTATAATAATTTCCTCGTCGATAGGCTTTATCGTGTGAATGTTTATAACTCTCGCGCTTATACCCTCGCTTGCAAGCGTTTCCGCCGCCTTGAGCGACTCCTGAACCAATAAGCCCGTCGCGATAATCGTAACGTCCGAGCCTTCTTTCAGCTGAACGCCCTTGCCTATCTCGAACTTGTAATCCTCGCCGTTTACGTCCTCAACAGCAAGTCTGCCAAATCGCATATATACCGGTCCGTTATGCTCCATAGCCGCCTTTACTGCAAGCTGAGCCTCTATATCGTCCGCCGGATTTATGATAACCATACCCGGAATTGTGCGCATGAGCGCTATATCCTCAAGGCACTGATGCGAAGCGCCGTCCTCGCCGACAGAAATACCTGCGTGGGTGGCGCCTATTTTTACATTAAGATGCGGATAGCCGATAGAATTGCGTATCTGCTCGAATGCTCTGCCAGCCGCGAACATCGCGAATGTTGACGCGAACGCGATTTTGCCGCACGTCGCAAGACCTGCCGCTACGCACATCATGTCCGCCTCGGCTATGCCCATGTTGATAAACCTTTCGGGACACGCTTCCTTGAATTTCGTTGTCATTGTAGACTTCGAAAGATCGGCGTCGAGAACGACAACGTTCTCGTTCGGTATGCCGTATTTAACAAGCGCCTGACCGTATGACGCTCTTGTTGCCTGTTTTGCCATTATAAGCTCGCCTCCAATCTCTTTATCTGCTCGTCAAGCTCCGCAATCGCCTTATTGTAATCGTCCTCCTTCGGAGCCGCGCCGTGCCATGCGGGGTTGTTTTCCATAAACGACACGTTCTTGCCCTTTACCGACTTCATAATAACAGCGGTCGGCTTGCCCTTTGTAGCCTTTGCCTCGTTTACCGCCGCTTCAAGCTCGTTAAAATCGTGCGCGCCGCACTTTATAACATGCCATCCGAACGCTTCAAACTTCTTGTCTATTGGAGTCGGGTTCATGACCTTCGTTATGTCGCCGTCAATCTGCAAGCCGTTGTTGTCGATGAAAATCGTGAAGTTGTCGAGCTTATAATGCGGAGCGAACATAGCCTGTTCCCAGACCTGTCCTTCCTCCAGTTCTCCGTCGCCGAGAATTGAATAAACGCGGTAATCCTTGTTATCGAGCTTCGCCGCGAGAGCCATTCCGCCCGCGACGCACACGCCCTGACC
>CANQQS010000124.1 GCA_947626045.1 uncultured Clostridia bacterium
ATATGAATTATAATCCAAGTATATTTTATTTAGGAGGTAGGTTGCATGGCAACAGAAACAAAAAGAGAGCGTTTCGAGAGAATATCGGAGGCGCGCCGCGAAAAGGTGCTTGACTCCATAAGACTGCTCGAAAACTGCTCAAACAAATCGAATTACGATTACAAGCTCGATGAGATAGAGAGCATATTCGCCGATATAGAGGAAGCGCTTGCCGAGGCGAAGGCGCGTTTTACCGGCAACGAAAAGCAGCGCGGCATAAAGACGTTTATAAAGGGTTTCCAGGAGGAATACACGTGGCTTGCGGGCTTTATGCGCAACGTTGACCGCTTCGCCGACAAGGAGGCTATCGTAAATCCAACGTCGGGGCAAAGCTGGACGTATAAGGAGCTTAATGCCGAGGCTAACAAATTCGCCGACGCAATTCTTAAGGCGGGACTTAAAAAGGGCGACGTTGTGATGTTCCAGCTTCTCAACTGTCCCGAATTTGTGTTCGCGTACCTCGCGTGCCACAAGACCGGAACGGTAAGCTGTCCGATAAATTTCCGCTTAAGCTCCGGTGAAATCGCGGTGACGATTGAGGACAGTAAGCCGAAGGTGTTCATATATGAAGCGATGAACAGCGCGGTCGTGGAGCAGGCGCTTAAAATATCGAAGTACAAGCCGGAAACGGTTATCATGGTTGATTCGAGCAAAGCCGACCCCATTGACGGCGCAATTACGTACTCCGAATTTGTGAAGGACGCGAGTACGGAAAATCCGCAGCTTGACTGGAAGCTTTCGACATACGACGAAACATCCCGTCTCTACACGTCCGGCACGACCGGCAGACCGAAGGGCGTGTGTCTCACGAGCATTAACGAGGTACTTAGCGCGCACGACGTAATGATACATTTTCCGCTGTCGAGCGACGATAAGACGATGAACACAACTCCGTGGTTCCACCGCGGCGGACTTCACTCCGGCGGCGTAACGCCGACGCTTTACGCCGGAGGAACTGTCGTAATACTTAAAAAATTCGACGCGGTTGAGACGCTTAAACGCATAGAAAAGCTAAAGCTCACGTTCATAATCGGCGTGCCGAACGTTCTGGAGCTTTTGACGGATGCGCAGATTAAAAACAACTTCGACCTTTCGAGCCTTAACGGCATAGTAACGATGGGCGCGCCACTTGAAAGAGCCGCTTGTATGCGTTATCAGGAGGTGCTTACTCCGAGAATATTCAACGGCTACGGCACAACCGAAACGTTTTGGAACACGTTCCTGCGCCCGACGGAGCTTCCCGATATGGCGGGTACGGCGGGCAGATCATGTACCGACGACGACGTGCGCGTCGTAAAGGTGTTCGACGACCGCAACGCCATGCCCGACGAGCTTGCCGACATGGATGGCAGAGAGGTCGGCGAGGTTATCATAAAGTCATACGCCAAGGGTTCGTACTTCTACTACAGAAATGAGGAAGAGAGCGAGAGAAAGTTCAGCAATGGCTTTATGTACACCGGCGACCTCGGCACATGGGACAAGAACCGCTTTGTGAGCATCGTCGGCAGAAAGGACGACATGATTATATCGGGCGGCGAGAACATATACCCCGTGCAGGTCGAGGAAGCGTTAAACACTCACCCGAAGGTGGTTGACTGCATCGTTACCGCCGTTCCCGACAAGACGCGCGGCGAGATTGTGACGGCGTACGTCGTGAGAGCGGACGAGACGCTGACCGTAGGAGAGCTTGAGCAGTTCTGCAAAAACAGCCCGATGATAGCGAATTACAAGCGTCCGCGCTACTATCGCTTTGTGTCCGAAATCCCGCTGAACGCGACGGGTAAGAAGCTCCATTACAAAATGAAGGAAATCGCCCGCGGCGATTTGAGAAACGGACTGCTGGTGAGAGTATAATGAAAATAATAGACTTCCACACGCATATCTATCCCGATAAGCTCGCGGTGCGGGGAAGTCAGAGCGTATGCGATTTTTACGGGCTTGACTACCACAACACGGGCAGCGCGGACGTGCTGCTTTACGAGGGCAAGAAAGCCGGCATATCCGAATTTGTACTGCTGCCCGTAGCTGTCAAGGCTGAACACGTAAAAAGCATAAACGACTTCACCGCACGCGAGGTTAGGGAGCATGAGGAATTTTACGGCTTCGGAACGGTTCACGCGGAAATGGACAACATGGCGGAGGAAGTGGAACGAATATTCTCTCTCGGTTTAAGGGGCGTAAAAATACACCCCGACACGCAGCGCTTCAATATAGACGACGAGCGTCTTTATCCGATGTACGACGCTGTAAGGGGCAAGGCTCCCGTCGTCATACACTGCGGCGATCCGAGGTACGACTATTCCGACCCCGCAAGGCTTCGGCGTGTGCTTGACATGTTTCCCGACCTGTGCGTGGTAGGAGCGCATCTGGGCGGCTGGTCAATGTTTGACAGAGCGTTTGAGTACCTGAAGGACACAAGCTGCTATTTTGATTTTTCAAGTTGCATGATGTTCATAGGCGCGGACGAAACGCTCAAATATATACGAGGCTACGGCGCGGACAGAATTGTTTTCGGCACCGACTTCCCGCTGTGGAACATGCCGAATGAAGTCGGAGCTTTTATATCCCTTGACCTCACGGACGGTGAGAGGGAAAAGATAGCGTATAAAAATGCCGAAAAGCTTCTTGGACTTTGGGGACACTAAAGCTCAAAAGGGACACTAAAATACGGGGACACTAAAGTTTAACTTTAGTGTCCCCGTTTTGTATATTGTTTTTATTACTGAACTCCCAGAGCCGCAAGCTCTGTAATCTCGCAGGGCTCGTCGTCGAGCAGCTGAAGTTTAATCGAATTCGTGTACTTCGGCACAGGGAAGATAAACGTCTGCGCGTCGGTGCTGCCGTCGCTTACAGAGTCAATTACAACTTCCCAGCCGTCGCGGTTCGTGATGTCCTTAACATCCTCTTCGGGTATGTCGTAGCGCGTCGATACTCTGAACGGGTGCTTTTTGCCGTCCGCGAATTTCACGATTACCGCGCTTATGGGCCATTTGTCGGTGTGCATCATGATTATGCCCTTGCCGTTTGACTTCCATGCTGTGCTGTAATCGAAATCACAAGCTAATTGACCGTCGCCCTCACTCGCGTACACTTCAAGGGCGGTTGACTGCGTGCCGGTCATTTTCTCGCCGTTCGTGTACACCTTGCCGCTTGCCGGCTGCATCGCCTTCACACTCTTGATAGTTTCGAGAGCCGCCTTGTCGTCGATCACCGTTTCAACATCGCTTACGGTGATAACGCCCGTTTCGCCGTACCACTCGACCTTTTTATTTAACGCTTCCGATACGGCTCGAAGCGGAACAAACGTTCTGTCACTCGTAATCTCCGGCGCCGCGTCCATAGTCTTTGCCGCGCCATCAACGGTGTAATCGGTGCTGCCAATCGTCATTACAACTGTTGCCTCGGGACTTTGAACCGTTACCTGCCGCGTGTCCGCGTCCCACGTCACATACGCGCCGAACGCCTCCGATATAAAGCGCATGGGAACCATTGTTCTGCCGTTTACAATGTACGGCGCAAGTTCGTTGTTGCCGCCGTCAATGTAGTACGGCGCGCCGTTAATGAGCGCCTTCGGCTCGTCCGCGGCAAGCTGTGTAACGTCGCCCTCGTAAAGGTCGGCGATGTTCCACTCCTTCTTTGCGAGGTCGGGGTTCGTTATCTTGTTTCCGTTCTCGTCAACGGTGTAAATCTGCGGAACGGGTATCGTTTCCGTATCGTAGCCGAGGCAGTAGTCAACGTGCGTCGGCTGGTTGTAGCCTACGTTCTGAACGGCTACCGCGTCGCGGTACTGATTATCTGACATAAGCGTCGGCAGCTTGTAGCTCGTCGGGATCGTCGTTGTGTAAATGCGAAGCTCCGAATTGTCAAGCGTCGGGTAGATTACCTCCTCGCGCCAGTCGCCGAGAATGTCAGCCGTAAGCGACGGGTTCGACTTCGCGGAGTTGTTCGAGTGGCACTCCGTCGCCGAGAATATTTCCTCGACCTTATATGTGTACGGGTTGTACTTTGAAATGTTTACGCCGTCGAGGACTTCGCGGCCGAGGTCGCCGTCCCACCACGCGAAGAAGTTTGCGGGTATGCTGTAATTGTCGGTTATAAGGCTGCCGTCGGCTGCTATGAGCAAGCCTATTGACGACCAGCTCTCCGCGCCCTCGTGCGTCGGATCTATATCGTCACTGCCGCCGCGTCCTACATCGAGGCTTGTTTTCGGCGACGACCACAAAATCTCGCCCGTGCGCGCGTCCTTCATCTGATGACCGTACTTGCCGCTTTCGTGAACCGAGAAGATTTCAAGTCCCGGGCGCGACGGAACGAGGTCGCCCATGTGCTGCGCGTCGCCGTGAGCCAAATCAACGTTTGAATAGAGCGGCTCGCCGTTGTCGTCATACGTCGTCGAACCGTATATAATCTCGTCCTTGCCGTCGTAGTCAACGTCGCCGACGCAAAGCGAGTGATTGCCCTTGCCGCGGTAGGGGAGGGATTCCTCCTTCGTCATAAAGTCGGTGTCGAAAATCCAGTCGTTTACTATCTTATTGTCAACCATCGAGTACGCCGCGAGAACCGTCTTGTCGTAATATCCTCTCGCAAACATCATCGACGGAGTATCGCCGTTTTCATAGAATACGCACGCGTTGTAACGCTCGGAGCGATTGCCCCAGTCGTCGCCCCACGAGCTTACGTCCCATTTAATGCCGTCACGCTCGCCGGTTGTCTGCGGGTAGTAATCCGTCGTGTCGATAACCGCACCCGTCTCACCGTCAAATACGGTGAGGTAGAGCGGGCCGTCGAGGTTCTTACCTATATCGTTTCTCCAGTCCTTTTTCGAATCGCCGATAACCGTGCCGTCGCCCGCTACAGTACCGTCGGCTGTACGCATAGCGACTTCGGCTTTGCCGTCGTTGTTGAAGTCCGCGCATAAGAACTGCGTGTCGTGCGCGCCGCTGCGGACGTTTATACCCAAATCTATTCTCCAGAGTTTTGTGCCGTCGAGCTTGTACGCGTCAAAAAGCGTGTTGCCCGTCGCGCCCGTATGCGAGCTGTCACGCGAGTTTGACGAATCCCATTTGAGGATTATTTCAAGCTCGCCGTCGCCGTCGAGATCTGCGGTTGACGCGTCGTTCGCAATATAGAAATATTCCTCCTCGGTTTCGGGGTTGATCCTCACCTTGCCGCCTTCGGGGACATCGAGCTTAAAGCCGATATAGTCCTTGTCAAGGAGCTTGACTTCCTCGCACTTTTCGCCCTCCGCGCCGTTTATTACGGGAGCGACCGCATAAGCGTCGCCCGCTTTCGCGTCGTAATCAACGTAGTTCGTCTTATTCATCGGCTCATCGTTGAGCTTTTCGCCGTTTTTGTAAAGGTTATATCTCGTGTCCGCGCTTTCCGTTCCGAGCCACCGCCACGAAATAAAGCCGTACGTTTCAGCCGACACGGCTACCAGACCTCTGTCGAGCGTTTCCATCTTGCGCTGCATTTCGGGGCGCGCGTCAATGAGCTTCTGAGTTTCGTTGCCGTCCGACACGTCGGTGTGAATTGTCAGCGGCTCGGGGTCGGGAGGTACGTCGCCGATTTCCGTGTACTCGCCGTCGGCGGTATCATTTAAAAGCTCCTTGCCGTCAGCCGTCACGACGATGTTGTCCACATACGCGTAAACGCCGGGGTCGGTCTGATACGGCGTGTAGCCGATACGCGTCACCGGAGCTTTCGTTTCGGAATAAGCGTAATCCTTACCGTCCGCCTTTATGTACTCCTCGCCGTCCTTGTACACGGTAAACGTTTTATTCTTCCATTCGAGCTTAAAGTTGTGCCACTCGTTCTTTATCGACACATACTCGCCGCCCTGGGTAAACTTTTTCTCGTCGTTTATAAGTCCCTCGGT
>CANQQS010000125.1 GCA_947626045.1 uncultured Clostridia bacterium
CAGGTAAAACACGAGCGCCATTATTATCACAAACATCGGTATCGCGGTGTATTTGCCCGTCAGTATGCGGTCTATTATCTCACTCCTTTTGTGTTCCTTGCTCTCCTTCGGCTTTATCACGCACGCGGCGCACAGATTTTTTATAAACGAGAAACGCATATCGGCTATCGCGGCGCTGCGGTCAAGTCCTCTCTCCTTCTCCATTTGAAGGATTATATCCTCGATTATCGCCTTTTCGCGGTCGTCGAGCTTCAGCTGTTCCATTATGAGGCTGTCGCCCTCGACGAGCTTGCTTGCCGCGAAGCGCACCGGTATGCCCGCGTTTTCGGCGTGGTCGTCTATGAGGTGCATTATCGCGTGCAGGCAGCGGTGGAGCGCGCCGCTATGGTCGGCGGCGTCGCAGAAGTCCTGTCTGCCCGGTTTCGCGTTGTGCTTCGCGACATATACCGCGTGGTCGATAAGCTCGCCCACACCCTGATTTTTCGCAGCCGAGATAGGCACGACCGGCACGCCTAAAATATCCTCCATTGTGTTTATATCGACGCTGCCGCCGTTGCCGACGACCTCGTCCATCATGTTCAGCGCGACAACCATCGGCACGTCCATTTCGAGAAGCTGCATTGTGAGGTACATGTTGCGCTCGATATTTGTCGCGTCAACGATGTTTATAATAGCCGTTGGCTTATCCTGCATCACGAAATTGCGCGACACTATTTCCTCGCTTGTGTACGGCGACATCGAGTATATGCCCGGAAGGTCGGTCACGAGCGTGTTCGGGTGTCCTTTTATTACGCCGTCGCGTCGGTCTACCGTTACGCCCGGGAAGTTGCCGACGTGGCGGTTCGAGCCGGTAAGCTGGTTGAAAAGCGTTGTTTTGCCGCTGTTCTGGTTGCCGACGAGGGCGTATGTAAGAGTGGCGCTGTCGGAGAGCGGCTTGCCGTTCCTCGCGCGGTAGGACGCTTTTTCACCAAGCTTCGGGTGGTATTTTACGCGTCTGTCCCTGCCGTCCTTCCTGCCGGTGCGTTCCTCTATTGGCGTTACGTCGATCTGCTGCGCGTCGGCGAGACGCAGCGTAAGCTCGTAGCCGTGAATGCTCAGCTGTATCGGATCGCCCATCGGCGCAAGCTTTACAAGCGTCACCTGCGCGCCCGGGATCACGCCCATGTCGAGGAAGTGCTGCCTGAGCGCGCCTTCCCCGCCTACTCTCTCTATTACGGCGCTTTCGCCTTTTTTTAATTCCTTTAACGTCATATGCTGCTCCTTGTGGTTGGTGTGGTGTTACATGAGGCTCCCCTAATAGGGGAGCTGTCACACGTAGTGTGACTGAGGGATTCCTTTTATATTTTCACAATGAATCCCTCCACCGCCTTCGGCGGTCCCCCTCCCTTTGACAAGGGAGGCTGACGGGCTGTCGAGGTGAACCACACGTTTGCGTGTGGTAGGCATAGAGCTTTGCTCGTATGCCGTAGCAAAGCGCCAGCCCCTACTATATCCCTCTTACTAATATTATCTTACTATATTTATCTTACTATATTTATCTTACTATCCTTATCAATTTTGAGTATACCCCCTTATCAATTCTGAGTATACCCTATTGTAAAACCGTGGTATACCCCTACTACGAGCGTGACCACCTATGTGGGTGGGCGGCCAATGACCGCCCCTACGATACCGTTGTATTCGGGTTGTCGGAGACGGGCGACCGCGAGTGAACCACACGCTTGCGTGTGGTAGGCGTGTTGCGAAGCAACAAACGCCGTAGCAAATGGTCGCCCCTACGGCGCACAATTTCATGTAGGGGCGACCCTTGCGGTCGCCCGCAGGCTGTCGAGGTGAACCACACGTTTACGTGTTGTAGGCGTGTTGCGAAGCAACAAACGCCGTAGCAAAGCGCCAGCCCCTACGGATGACCCCCTCTACGAGGGGGTCGAAATCTTTGATTTCGGGGGATGTAGGTTTATTGCCGCACAATACACCCCCCTAAACTTGCAAGCAAGTTTAGACCCCCTCATAGAGGGGGTCATACGGGTCGTCCCTACGATTGTTGCCCCTACTTTAATTAGTTTACCATTTTTTCCGCTTGGTATCAAGTCCCAAATTGCGCGCAGGCAAAAAAATACCGCTCCGGAATGACCGGAGCGGCGACAAATTCAAAATCAATCGGCATAAACGCTGCACTGCGTCTTATCTCTGCCCTTTCTTTCAAACTTTACCTTACCGTCGATAAGAGCGAAAAGCGTATCATCGCTGCCCTTTCCGACGTTGTTGCCGGGATGGATTTTCGTTCCTCTCTGTCTTACAAGAATGTTGCCGGCAAGTACGAACTGGCCGTCCGCTCTCTTCGCGCCGAGTCTCTTGGACTCACTGTCACGACCGTTCTTCGTGCTACCCATACCTTTTTTATGAGCCATTTAAAACACCTCGTTTCCCAGTAAATAATCGTGTGTGAACTTACGCGTTAATCTTTGTTATTTCAACCTTTGTAAAGGGCTGTCTGTGACCCTTCTTCGTACGCTCGTTCTTCTTTCTCTTCATTTTGAAAACGTAAATTTTCTTAGCCTTACCGTTCTTTATAACCTTCGCTTCAACGGTAGCTCCCTCGACTGTCGGAGCGCCGACCTTTACATCGTCGCCTTCGCCCGCCATAAGCACCGTATCGAATGTAACGGTATCGTTTTCCTCGGCGTTAAGCTTCTCGACAAAGAGCGTGTCGCCCTCCGATACCTTGTACTGCTTTCCGCCCGTTACGATAATTGCGTACATAGTTGCACCTCCTTATTTTATAATGGAGACTCGCTATTAAGGTATTGCATGGCAATTTAAGACCTTTTCTATGCGGTCACTCGGGTATTTTAACACAAACAAGCCATGTTGTCAAGTGTTTTTTTACTCGTCCTTTACATTTATGAGAACGCCGACCGAGGGTTTCGGGTAAACGCTCACCGTCATTTCGGGCAGCCACTCGCCGACAGCCGTTATGTTGCGTATCTGGTCTACCTTTACGGGGTTTAAGATGAACATAATGTCGCTTTCGCCGCTCTTTACATGTTTAAAGCACGAATTGTAGCTGCGGTTTTTGTACACGTACTCGTCGTACTCCTCCTCGTCAACGCGCAGAACCTCGTCGATTATGAGCTTGTTGAGCGCGACTATGTCGAGGTGGCAGTATTCCTTCGACATTTCGGGGTATACCTCTTTTTTTATGTAGTCGTCGTCGGTCAAAATCATGCGGTAGAAGTAGTTGCCGCCGCAGTAAGCCGAAATTCTTGTTTCGTTCTTTACGGTGACTATCTGCTTTATCATCGTCTGCAGAAGCTCTTTTTCGCTGCTGTCCACAATTATTTTCTCAACCTTAAAATGATCCTGTGAGTTCGCTATGAACATCGCCTCGCTGAACTTTCTCGGCGTTTTTACCGCTCTGTGTACGGGCAGCATCACAAGTCCGTCGGATTTGGAGTTTGACAGTGATACCATAGCGTAATTGTACGCTTCCTCGCCGGTGTGGTTCGGATTGTTCGCCTTCATGTAGTTTCTGTACTGCAGGCACGTCTCGTAGCGCGTCTGACCGTCGGTGATGTAAAGCGGCATATCCTTAAATTGATCGACGATAAAGTCTATCGTCTGCTTATCGGAAATTATCCACAGTCTCTGGTGAATGTTCTCGCCCGACTTCTCGACCGACGAAAATTCAACGTCCGGCTTTCCCTCATGTATTTTCGTCATGAGGTTGTAAAGCTCCTTTTCCTTTTCGACGTACAGGCAGTTTATAAGGCTCAAGTCCGCGTTTGTCGCCGCGAGCAGCTCGTAACGGTCGCCCATTGATACCTCATGCGGCTTTTCGCACGGCATAATTACGCCGCTGCCGTAGTCCTTAAGCTCCGCGAGCGCGACAAAGCTTGAGTTCGAGTACTGCGTGCCGCCGACGTCAATGGTCTGCTCGTACATATATATTACGGGTTCCTTGTCGCGTACAAGTATATCGTTCTCTATCCATGTGTTTAGATAATTTTTTGCTCTTGTGAATATGTTGTCCTCTTGAGTGTCCTCGGCTGTCTTTCTGCCGGTGA
Source organism: uncultured Clostridia bacterium (assembly GCA_947626045.1). Taxonomy (GTDB): domain Bacteria; phylum Bacillota; class Clostridia; order UBA1381; family UBA1381; genus Hominilimicola. The sequence continues at coordinate 4,068 of CANQQS010000125.1, forward strand.
ACAGTCTTACCGAATTGTACGGGCTCTTTTCGTAGAAGGCGTCCTTATCTTCCTTCATCATGTTGTAATACGGCGGCGATACGATTGACGAGAGTGAGCCGACTTTTTCCTCGTTATATCTGTAGCCGCGGAACGGTTTTATTTTTGCCATTTTTTACCTAACCTTTCTGTCCCGAAAACCGTGTTCTATCTAAATTTACGCGCATTTACACTAATTATCATAATATATCTTATAATACAATCGCCTTTTCGTCAACAATTTTTTATGTTACTTTTTCATTACAGGTGATTTTTCTCTATTTTTACTTATATTTAAGCGGTTTTTCGCGGTTTTTTCGGTCAATAATAAGCATGTAATCAGGAAAAACGGAGGTAGAAAAATGAGTAACGCATCGGGGTTTTTTAAAGGTATGGCGACGGGTCTTGTCGTAGGCGCGACAACGGCGATTATACTTGACCCGCTTAACGAGCGCGAGAGGAAAAAGCTCGCGAAAAAAACGGAGGGTGTTTTCAGAAACATCGGCTCCGTTATCGACACCGCGGTCAATATGATGCGCGGTTAAACCCAAACGGGACTGCTGTGCAGTCCCGTTTTTTTTTGTGTTTTATCCTTCGTCAACGTCGCGTCCGAGGTATTTCGCAACGGAGTAAACGTCCTTGTCACCGCGTCCCGACAGACAGATTACGAGTATTTCATCCTTTTTCATTTCGGGCGCGATTTTTTTCGCAAGCGCTATCGCGTGAGCCGATTCTATCGCGGGTATTATGCCCTCCGTTTTTGAGAGGTACATAAACGCGTCAACCGCTTCTGCGTCGGTTATCGGGTAATACTTCGCTCTGCCGGTTTTCGCGAGGTTCGCGTGTTCGGGGCCTATGCCGGGATAATCGAGTCCTGCCGATATGGAGTACACCGGCATTATGTTGCCGCCCTTATCCTGCAGGAACAGCGATTTCATACCGTGCAGCACTCCGACGCTGCCGCCCGCTATCGTCGCGGCGTGTCTGCCCGTTTCAACGCCGTCACCCGCGGCTTCCGCTCCGTAGAGCTTTACGGAAGGCTCGTCTATAAAGTCGGCGAACATTCCTATGGCGTTCGAGCCTCCGCCCACGCACGCCATTACCGCATCGGGGAGCTTGCCCTCCATGTCCATAAGCTGCGCGCGCGTTTCCTTGCTTATAACGCTCTGGAAATGCTTTACAATCGCAGGGTACGGGTGAGGTCCCACAGCCGAGCCGAGTACGTAAAACGTGTCGTCCGCGTGCGCCGTCCACGCGCGCATCGCCTCGTTTGTCGCGTCCTTGAGCGTTCCCGTTCCCGACGTTACGGAATGTACCTGCGCACCCAAAAGATTCATGCGGAACACGTTGAGCGACTGTCTTTTCGTGTCCTCTATGCCCATGTAAACGTCACATTCAAGCCCCAGAACAGCCGCGAATGTTGCCGTCGCCACTCCATGCTGACCCGCGCCCGTTTCGGCGATTACCTTCTTCTTGCCCATACGCTTTGCCAAAAGGCACTGACCTATCACGTTGTTTATCTTATGCGCGCCGGTGTGGTTCAAGTCCTCGCGCTTCAAATATATCTTCGCGCCGCCAAGATCCTTCGTCATTTTCTCGGCGTAGTACAGAACGGACGGTCTGCCCGTATACTGCTTATGATAATAATTAAGCTCCTTTAAAAAATCCCCGTCGTCCTTGTACTTGTTGAACGCCTCCTCGAGATGTATAAGCGCGTTCATGAGAGTTTCGGACGCGTACTGTCCGCCGTACTCTCCGTACCTTCCCTTTTT
>CANQQS010000126.1 GCA_947626045.1 uncultured Clostridia bacterium
TTGAGATTTTGCTTTTTGCAAAAACGCATAAACCGCCGCGGGTTACAAAAGGTATATACAGCCCTCCGCAGGAGAAAGCACTTTACAAAAACATCAGCTCCCGCATTTTTTGAAGCGCCTCTTTTTCAACAGATTTCGCTCTGCTCGCGCTGAGAGAAAAATGAAATGCCGTATCGGCGACTGAGTGTTCCCTATCGTACTCAAAGCCGAACCGATAAAGCAGATATGTACGTTCTCTGTCGCCAAGCTTGCGTAGCGCCGCATACAATTCTTGCAGCTGTTCTGCTCGCAAAATAATTTGTTCCGGCGTTTTGGAATATGCGCCGTCAATCAGTTTTGACCATATCCGCTGTTCACTGCTTTGGGTGATTTCATCCAAGCTGACTGTTTCCACAACCGACGATGCGATGCTTTTACGAATAAAATCTATCATCGAATTTTTTATCGCCGGTTTTACATAGGTCAGAAATGTAATGTCGAGACTTTCGTCGAATTTATCAATACACTTCCAAACGGCAATCTGCCCTTCCTGAAGCAAATCGTCCAATGTAATTTTTGGATCATTAACCGAAAGATCATATTCCGAAACAACAGCTTTTGCAATTTCTGTAATGAATCCAATGTTGTTATTTACTAAGATTTCAACAGCGCGATTATCTCCATTTGTCGCAAGACGGCATAGCTGCTCGTTAGTCAGATTATACATTTTCATTTGCTGCACCACCCGTGATTGATAAGAATAACTGTTTTATCTGCCCCTGTATTTCTTCGATCACGCCGTTCATACACGAAACGGACTCCGCGACTGTATCGGCTATATCCTCGACCGTTATTTTACATTCCTTTATATTCTCGCCTTTTGTAAGTTCTGCCACCATTTTATCAAAAACGTCTTTTTGTAATTTTTGCGCCTGTTCAATTTCTGTGCCTACGTCCTTCTTTATTTCTTTTACCGCTGCCATAAACTGCCGTTGTATTGCCGACAAATCCGCTTGATAGATTGGAGTTTTCAATGCAGATATGTCGTGGACAGCTTGTTTATTGCCATTCATAAGTAAAGCCACGGAATCGTATAATTGGTTTTGCGCCGCAAATCCGGCTGCCAGTTCTTCATTCATATAACGGGAAATTAAATATGTAGCTTCGGCAAAGTGCGGATTGGTGAGCAATTTGTTTACAACGTCGATGTTAAGTTTTCCCGTGTAAAGATTTCTCGCGGCTTCGACAGATAAGCCAAGCTCCGAAATATCATAATTTTTTCGGTCAGGCTCATTGGCTACGCCGAGAAGGAAATCGGTTGACACTTGAAATTCCTTTGCAAGCCGGATAATGCTCTCGTCTCCGAGCTTGTCTGTTCTGCCGCTTAGAAATCTGCTCAACGTGCTTTCGGCGACGTCAATGCGTTTGGAGATTTCCGATTGGGTCAGCTTTGATTGTTTCATCAAATCCTGTATTCGCTCCCGAATCGTTCCCGGTAAATATTTTTGTTTCATTTTCATCAGTCCTTTCGTTTTTTCGGCAAATAAAAACGCCATACACACTAAAGAAAGATAGAATATCACTATCATCCTTTACTATGTATGGCGCTTGGTAGTCTCCTTTAGATTTTTCTAAATTCTCTCCGCTTGCTCATTACATTTATTATATATATTGCGTTATTTGATTGTAGACTTATTATATCATATTGCGCGTATATATGTCAAGCGATTTTTTTGTATTCACTCGTCTTGCATTTTTACAAGAATATGGGGTGAATTTTTAATTTTCTTGAAGAAATGCTTGATTTTTATGTCTATCGTGATTTTCTCCGTATAGTATAGCGACAACGAAATTGTCAGACAAAACGAAAGGAGGAAAAACGATGACAATTTTTGAAAAAATCAAGGCGTCGGTTACGCCGAAGGAAGCAGCCGAGCGTTACGGCGTTCGGCTTGCAAGCAACAATATGATACGCTGCCCGTTCCATAATGACCGACATCCGAGCATGAAGCTAAATAATGATTACTTCTACTGCTTCGGCTGCGGCGCTTACGGCGATGTTATTGACTTGACCTGCAAGCTGTTTGATGTTGCTCCGATTGATGCCGCGAAGCAATTAGCCGCCGATTTTGGGATTGATACCGACAAGGAGTATATCAAACAGAGCGCGGTAGTCAGGCATCCTAAAGTCAAAGCGTTCCGCGAGGACGAAACGTATTGCTTTCGCGTGCTGTGCGATTATCTTCATCTTCTGGAAGATTGGAAGGCACGTTATGCGCCGAAAACGGCGGACGAGGAATACGATGACAGATTTATTGAAGCCTGCCAAATGCTCGACTATATTGAGTATCTTGTGGATTTTCTTATTGTCGGGGAGCTTGCAGAGCGGGTCTTAGCGGTAAAAGAACTGCTCACGGGCGGCACAATACAGGACTTGGAGGAACGAATGAATCGAATACGGAAGGAGGACAGAAATGGGTAAAAAAGAAACCATCGAGAAATACAATGTCGCTTGGTTTGACGGGAAGAAAATTAACGAGGCGATATTCTGCGAGGAATTTATCAGGGACTTTCCTATGCTCTGTATTAACGGTACATTCTTTACAGTTGACGGAATGGTCGGTGATGAAAGCGGAATGCGGCGCGAAATATATAACCGCATTAAACCGTATCTGACAACGGGACTGTCAAAAAAGGTTGCAAATCTCGTTGATGTTCTGAGACTGGAGTGCGCGTCGCAGTCATTGCCGATTTATCTTGACCGTATCCATGTCAGAAACGGCACATATTTTTTGGATGGGAGTTTTTCGGAAGAAAAGACATTCTGCCGAAACAGATTACCTGTGGCATACAACCCAAACGCGCCGAAGCCCGAAACATGGCTTCATTTTTTGTCGGAGCTTCTGAATGATAAGGATATTCCCACTTTGCAGGAGTTTATTGGTTACTGCTTTATCCCGTCAACAAAGGGACAGAAGATGCTTATCTTAACGGGCAAGGGCGGCGAAGGCAAAAGCCGCATTGGCGTGGTACTTAAAGCATTGCTTGGAACGAATATGAGCACCGGCAGTATTGCCAAAATCGAAACAAGTCCGTTTGCGAGAGCAGATTTAGAACATGAGCTTGTATTGCTCGACGATGATATGAAGCTTGAAGCTCTGCCGCAGACGAACAATATCAAAGCAATTATCACAGCGGAACTGCCGATGGATTTGGAGAAAAAGGGAAAACAAAGTTATCAGGGCGATCTGTACGTTCGCTTTCTTGGACTCGGAAATGGAATGCTGCAATCGCTGTATGACCGAAGTATCGGTTTCTTCCGTAGACAGATAATTTTAACCGCAAAAGAGAAAAATCCCGACAGAAAGGATGATCCGTTTATTGCTGAAAAGATGTGCGGTGAAGCCGAGGGAATATTCCTGTGGGCGCTTGAGGGTCTGCACAGGCTGATTCAAAACGATTATCAATTTACGATAAGCGACGCGGCAAAGGAAAATATGGAAGCGGCGATTGTTGACGGTAATAACATAATCGAGTTTCTTTCATCTGAAGGATATATTCGATTTGATACTGATAGAGTGGCAAGCTCAAAGGATTTATACGCTGTGTATAAGCTGTGGTGCGAGGACAACGCCTTTGCTCCGCTTGTGCAAAAGAGCTTTTGTTCCTATTTGAAACAAAACGAGAGCAAGTATCATATCCGTTATACAAACAAGGTAAACATCGGCAGAGGCAAGTATGTAAGAGGTTTTACGGGCATTGAGATAACTCAGCGTCCGTTTTTATGAAACGATATGGATTTAAAAATACACGTACCAAACGTACAAGCGTACCGAACCAAGTGAGTACATAAGTACACATTGTACGCGTACTTTGAGGTCAGTGTCAGAATTTTTTACAGGAGGGAGATACAATGAAAGCACAATACGGCATTTTAAGGTTTGCAAAATATAAGGGACCCGAAATTGGTCATATAGAGGCTCATAATGAGCGAACAAAAGAGAAATATACGAGCAATCCCGATGTGGATATGAGCAGAAGCAAATACAATTTACATTTGATAAAGCCGAAGCGGAAATATCGGGCGGAAGCTGAAAAGCAGATTTACGGAGCAGGCTGCCGAACGCGCTCCGACAGTGTGCGAGTGGTGGAAGCGCTTATCACCGCAAGCCCGGAGTTTTTCAAGGGCAAAAAACGGGCGGAGATAAAGGAATATTTCAGCTATGCGCTGGATTTTATCAAGGCTCATCAAATTATATCCGCAGTGGTGCATATGGACGAGAAAACGCCGCATATGCACCTTTGTTTTGTCCCGATTACGGAAGACGGCAGACTCTCCGCAAAGGATATTGTCGGCAACAAGAAAAAACTGACGTGGTGGCAGGACGAATTTTGGAAGCACATGGTTAAGAAATATCCAACGTTGGAGCGCGGTGAGAGTATGTCAAAAACTGGGCGCAAGCATATCTCGCCGAGTATATTCAAGGAAATGGTACATCTTACAAAACTGCGTGGTAAGCTTGATGAACTGATTGTCGGAATTAACCCGCTGAACAAAAAGGCGCGGCTGGATGAAATCGCCGAACTTCTTGATAAATTTCTGCCGGCAGCGGAGAGAATGGGCAGAAACTTGAAAAAATACAAAACCGCCATAAATGAATTAGAAGCTGAAAATGACGAACTTGCCAAGAAAAACAAAGCACTTACTGACAAATCCAAGGAAAGTCTTTTGAAAAAACTGCAAATCGCACAGCTTGAACGAGATTATGCGGCGGCAATGGATTTGCTCGGACGTATTCCGCCTGACTTTCTCATTAACTGCAAAAAATCTGAAAATATTATTTTTCAAGAGAATAGGAGGTGAGAATATATGGGATACGCCCGCAAAGATGTCGAAAAAACGAAATGTGCAGCGAAAAAGTTTGTCCGTTACCCTGAAGGCGCAGAGCGTTACAGTTTAGGACTGACAAAGTTTCAGGAATTGGCAAAAGAGGCTAAAGCGGTTTATAAAATAGATAAGGTTGCTTTGGTTAACTGCGAAATCTTTGAAAAATACCTTGAAACATTTCGTGAGTTTTGATTTTGAGTGGCTTTCTTTTAACAGGAAGCCGCATTCATAGAACATTTGCGGGATATTTATCACAACAAAATTTGAACAGAAAGACTTAACAAGCACTTGACTTTTTGTCATAGGAAATGTACAATAAATTCATGTGAGGCAGAAAAAGCAATGTCTCGCCAAATAACATGACTGTGACAAAGGTTGTCTTGGAAAGCTTGTAGGAAATGTTAGTAAAATCCGAAAAGTGTTAAGTCTTTCTTCTGTTTTAGAAGGAGGAATTAAAATGGCTAAGACAAGAAAAGATTCGCGGGGCAGAGCCCTGCTTAAAGGAGAAATGCAGAGAAGCTCAGACAATCGGTATGCGTATTCTTATAAGGATCCGCTTGGGCGTAGAAAGTATATCTATGCAAGGGATCTTGCGACGCTCAGAGAGAAAGAAAAGCGATTGATGAAGGATCAGCTGGACGGGTTGGATATTTACATTGCGGGCAAAGTAACTGTAAATTTTGTATTTGACCGATACATGAGTCTCAAAACAAATCTGAGACAAACTACCAAGAGCAATTATTTGT
>CANQQS010000127.1 GCA_947626045.1 uncultured Clostridia bacterium
GTCGCCGCAGGGGTATGATGCAATGCTCTCTCAGGCGTCAAAAGCTTTGCTTTTGGTAACGCCGTGAGGTTATTATACAAATGGTAACATACGTATTTAAGCCATTTTTTACATATAATTTTTCTCCGGCAATTCTTCCGTCTGCATACTGATATAATACCGTTTACATTGTAACGCAATCGTTTTCAGACGTCAAGCATTTTTAAAATTGCGTCTTATGTGCGTCCTCTTTAAACGATACATCCAAATACCAAAGCTCTCGATTGCTCCCCTTCAATCTCTGTCGTGTCGAACAGCCGTCGATGGTTTCCGCGACTATGCCGATTACCCCAACGACGCAGTCTATCAAATCGTTAAATACCTCGATAAACACGGTCTTGATTTTCTCGTCGTCAAATGCGGAGCGCCGCATTTCTCGGCGTTTTTGAACCCGTTGTCGCTTTTTATTCCCGCGGCTTCGGTAAAGAACCACTACATAATATGCCTGCTTCTTATTCACGTGCCAACTGCTTCTGTTTTGTAAAGACCGTACTCCTCGCCTGTGGCAATTTCCGTCAGTTTCGTATCCGGCACAGAATTTTTACCGATAGTGATCTCCAAGCGAAATTCACCATTTAACACATCCGTATCGTATTTGCGATGGTTTCGGATTTTCCGAAAGCCATAGGCATCCGGCTTTTCAGGAACAGCCTTTTTCGCAGAAAAATATCTTCAAACATTGTATTGTCGCCTCCGCAAATCCCGATTTATTGTCACATTCAATTATACCATACATCCCGCAGAAAAGCAATCGCATTTAGCTTTTATACATTTCCGTTATCGTATCTTCCGTTATAGCTCCGTTGTCCGATTTAAATTCCCTTATACACTGCTTTATAAGCTGTTCTATTTGCTTGTTGGCGGTATGCCCTTCATAGCGCGCAATATAGTGCAGCTTGTCAAACGGCTCCCTGTCAATTCTTAATGTGTATCGTACTTTATTGTCCTTCATAGTCATCCTCCATTTTGACGTATATACAAAGAAGGATTTTTATGAAGTTATTTATTGCCGGTTCTTGCGGGATAACCGAGTATGATTTAGCGCTGTTGGGTATAGAACTTGAATTTAGTGACCGGATTTTTTTGATAATTTTAATGTTTTATATTGCAAGACTGAAACGATTAGTTTTATCTTAATATGCAGTAAATTCAAGTTCCTCACTTTCCATTGTATATATCAATGTTTACAATCCTAAGCGCATTTATGCCCTGTCAGCCACCGAATAATATCCCTGTCGTGCGCTATATACCAGCCGCCGCCGTGGTAGCTTGACGTGCCCGAGCCGTAATACTCGTCATGCTCCGCCATGCTGATGCACATTTGAAGCAGAAAAAAATCCCGTCCGTTATTTTCACGGACGAGATTATCTTAAATTATTGCTTCTTTACAGGGAAAAACACGCGCGTTTCCCATTCCGACGGCGGGATTTTGTCAAAATGTGACGTTACGTATATCTCATACGGCGGCGCGGCTATTTCATAGCCGTTTTCGCTTATCCATTTTGTGACCGCTCCGTATGCCTCGGGAAGTTTAGAATACGGTCCGTAGTGCGTCGTCACGGCGCACATTGCGCCCGGCATGATCTTATCCGCCTTATCCGTGTCCGTAACTCCGAGCGCAAGCTCTATATCGCTGTTTTCGGGGTCGAACTCCTTGTCGTGATACACCGCCAGACACACCCCGTTAAGGACTATATTCTCGTCCGCGACACGCCTGTAAAGCGCGCCGTAATACTTGCCGAAATCGTCCACGCCCATATTCTGCCGGCACGATATAACGTGTCTGTCCTCTGTTTTAACAATTTCAACCTTATAATCGTTTTGATAACTCATAATATTACCTGTCCTTTCCAATTCTCTCACATGCGCGCTAAGCTCGGAAAGAATATCCATCGTTTCATGAACCGACCTCCAGAGCGTGTCGCGCTGCTTCATTAAATTTGATAGAATTACGTCTTGACAGGAAATCATGTCTTTGATTTCAGACAGCGCAAATCCGTAATATTTGAGCTTGTTTATAAGCAGCATGAGCGGAATTTGCTCCTCGCTGTATTCGCGGTAGCCCGTTTCGGGATTTACGAACGCGGGCTTTATAAATCCGATTTTGTCATAATGGCGCAGAGCCTTTACCGTTACCATGCACGTTTTTGAAAACTGCCCTATCGAAAGCATTGACATTACCTCCCGTTTTAACGTATTTGTTCCGGAACAAGTACATTATACAGTATACCCTTACGGGAGAGTCAATAGGTATTTTGAAAATTTCTTGAATTTTTCGATTATCACATTTACCGCTTTTGCCATCTTGGTTCAATAGTGATATAAATTTGAGTATGAGAAAGAGACTATCTGTTAGCAAGCCTATACCTTTATAATACTAAAAAACAATAATATCAGAACCGTCTTCTATAGTCTTAACTACAATTTTGGTTTTTCCATTCAATTCGCGTTTCTCATATTTTTCATTATAAGCAATCCACTTTTTTTCGCTAATATCATATACATATATATAATCAACTTCCTTGCCGGGATTATGCTTATCAAAAAAAATACATCCGTCTGTGTAAAAGCATTCGTTAAATATGTAGCCATTATCAAATTCGAAATCCATATCAAGCACCATCTCATGCGTTTCAATATCATATACACAATACTTACCATTCTCCCAGCCTCCTTTATGACAAAGAATAAATCTTTCCGTATTGTCTATTTTAAATATTTCATCAAACATACACGGCACTATTTCGTTCCCCGACTTGTCAATCATTCCCCACTGTTCATCATCGCACCAATATCTTCCTTTTTCATCTATAGACCATGTTCCTCTGCAAACTATAGCCTTACCGCTAAAAAATGACATAGCATAAACAAACTGAGGCGGAATAACCTCATTACCCTCTAAATCAATCCAACCCCACATTCCGGCTGTATCGGCAAATGTATGGAAATATTGAAGAGTGACATCTCCAAGCAAACTTACCATAATCAGACCTTCCTGATACCCTCCGCATGGATGGTATAGAATAATAGGAGTATCCTTATATTTCTCCGGCAGACGATATGCTTCACCCTTATTTGTATCAATGAAATACAAAAGTCCATCATTATTAACAGAACCGCAGCCAATTCCGTTTGTCCCGCCGTCGCGTATAAATATACTGCCATTTTCTGTTATTTTTATCTTTTCCATAATATTATACTCCTCATATGCCATATCATAAAGCCAAATTATATCTTAGATTATATCATAGATATTACGGGATTTCAACAATCAAATTCACCACAAATCCGCTCACGAGCGCATAGAGCATAACGAACGCGAAGTACATAGCGAAATGCTTTATGCCAAGCACTATCTTGAGCGCGCCGAGGTTGGTAATTTTTGTCGCGGGGCCGGTTATCATAAACGTGGTCGCGCTGCCCATGCTCATGCCGTCAGAGAGCCATTGCTGCAAAAGCGGGATCGTACCGCCGCCGCAGGCGTAGAGCGGTACGCCGATTGTCGCCGCCATTAAAAGCCCGAAGCCTCTGTTGTTCACGAAAAGGCTCGCGAACGCGTCCTGCGGAACGTATCTTTGGAATAACGCGCCCAATAATATGCCGAGCAGGAAATACGGACCGGTCGCTTTGATGTTGCGTCCGATGTTTTTCAAGAGCCGCATGAACGGATTTGGATCGGTGTCATGGCTTGCGCGCTCGGAGAAGCCGTCGAAGTTAAAAAAATGCTTGTCCTTGAAGCAAAACCTCACCACAAGTCCCGCCGCAATTCCGCACAGGAAGCACGAAATAAACCTCACGCACAGCGCGAAATTGCCGAGCGCGGCGCTGTATATGAGAAGCTGCGGATTTAGTAAAATACTGCTCATCATAAATGCCGCGAGATAATCGTCGCGCATACCTTTTTGCGAAAACGACGCGGCGATAGGGATCGTTCCGTACATACACAAGGGCGATGCGATACCGATAAGGCTCGCCGGAATTATGCCGAACACACCGAGATGCTTGTCCTGAATTACGGTCATAAGCGAGTGTATCTTCTGCTTGCCGAACACGGATATTACCGAGCCGATTAAAATTCCAATCGCCCAGTAGAATACTATCTGCCGCAGCTGCACGTCGAAATAGTACCATATGTAAACAAATTCACGATGAAGTATATCAAGCATTTCAGCCACTCTCCTTATTTTTCAAGCGTTTCATTCATGCTGCCCGTTCTGTACCCGCCCAAATCGAGCGAAACGTATGTAAAGCCGAGCAATTTCAAATAATCGTACACGCTGTCCGATTTTTCAAGTATTTTTCCAAACTCATCTTTCTTAATCTCTATACGCGCCATTCTGTCATGTACGCGCACGCGAACCTGTGTAAAGCCCAAGTCAAGAAGATACTGCTCCGCCTTATCGACCATGCCGAGCTTTTCCTCGGTGATCGTTTCGCCGTACACGAACCGTGACGAAAGGCAGGCGAACGACTGTTTATTCCATGTATCTAAACCCAGTTCTTTGGATAATTCCCGTATTTCGTTTTTAGTAAGCCCTGCGTGCCGAAGCGGGCTTTTGATATTTTGCTCTTTGACCGCGATAAGTCCGGGACGGTAATCGCCGTTGTCGTCGATGTTCGAGCCTTCCGCGATGTTTTCTATGCCAAGCTCCGCAGCGGCTTTACGCATCTTAGTGAAAAGTTCCGTCTTGCAGAGGTAACAGCGGTTTTTCGGATTTTGCGCGAAGCCGTCAATACCAAGCTCCTCAGACTCGATAACTATATGTTTTATACCTTCCTTTTTGCAGAACGCCTTTGCTTCGTTAAGCTCACGCTGTGGAAATGAGCAGGAGCGCGCCGTTATCGCAACACAGTTATCACCGAGAACATTATGAGCGACTTTTAGCAAAAACGTCGAGTCCACGCCGCCCGAAAATGCAACCGCGAGGGATTTTAATGATTTTATATATTCCTTCAGATTGTTATATTTTTCGTTCATGTCATATGCTCCTTTACTCGAAACGGCTCCGCGCTTTTGCGAAGCCGTTTCAAAAATTAAGAATGGGAGTTATCTTTGTAATTCCGCCGGGCGTTTTACTATTGAGTTGGTAACCGCGACAATTCCCGCCCATACCGCGGTGACTGCAACAGCCATAGCAACGCCCGTTGTCGCTATCTCACGAAATACCGACAGTCCGTTTGTCAAAAACGGCGCCCACGGCACGATTTCTCCGTGCCAAAAGTGCTCGAATGCTAAGAGAGCGGAGCCGCCCCAGAGCATATTATTGAGCCAGTTAAGTCTTTTGATAAAAGGATTGTGTGTTTCCTTTTTGTCCGTAGTTTTCTTTACAATCGTCGTTACGACTGCCTCCGCAGCCGGTGCTATAAAACAAGCCATTTTATTTTCCTCCTTGTATTATATAATCATAGTTTAAATATCCATTATTACGGATATATGCTATACTGTTATAGACGCTGTGGA
>CANQQS010000128.1 GCA_947626045.1 uncultured Clostridia bacterium
CTGCTTGCGAGGCGAGGCACGGATATTTTCGAGCTGCAGAGCTACGTCGAGGAAAACAAGGACGACTTCGCGCGTATTTTAGACTTCTGGATGTCGTTTCTGCGCGATGTGCTGCTTTTGCAGACGGGCGCCGACGGCGGCATTATAAACGTTGACAAGCGTGACGCGCTGCGCCGTATATGCGCCGCCTGTGATCCGAAAAAAACGGTGTCAATGCTTGACGCGCTTACGACCGCGCGGAAAATGACCGCGCGTTACGTCAGCCCGAAAGCAATCACATATTGGCTCGCGCTCTAAAATTCGACACAACCCCCAAAATTTACTTTTTTTTCCTTTTTTGTTGACAAATTCCATTTTTGGTGGTATAATGGCAGTACATTGACAGGCGGGAGGTAACATCATGAAATCTTTGGGAATTGTAAGGAAAATTGATGAATTGGGAAGAATAGTGCTTCCCGTAGAGCTTCGGCGTAAATTAGGAATTGACATTCACGATTCTATGGAGATATACACGGACGACAACAATATTATACTTCGCAAATACGAGCCGTCCTGCATATTCTGCGGCGACGCGAAAAACGTTTTTCGGTTCAGCGGAAAAAATATCTGCCCGAACTGCGCAAAAGCGATAACCGGCTATGTAAGCCGATAAAAAAAGATAGGCAATGCCTATCTTTTTTTACATATTCTTTTTATAAAGCAGCATAAGTCCTTTAATAAGCAGCTCGTCGTCAAGTATAATCTTGTTGCGGCACAGCGGAACGATCCTGCCCGCAAGACCGCCGGTCGCGACGACGGTCATATCGCCCATATCATTGCGCACACGCTCGATTATGCCGTCCATACTCGCCGCCGTACCGTAGAGAATACCGCTCTGCATACAGTCAATCGTATTCGTGCCGATGAGCCTTTTGGGCGGATCAAGACTGATTTTCGGAAGCTGAGCCGCGCCGCTTACCATGGCGTTAAGCGAAATCATTACGCCCGGCATAATCATACCGCCGAGGAATTCTTTTTTTTCGTTAATTACGGAAACGGTCGTCGCCGTACCGAGGTCGAATATCATGAGCGGCGCGCCGTAATCGTTGATTCCCGCGACTGCGCCGACGACAAGATCGCTGCCGAGCTGCGCGGGATTGTCGGTCTTTATCGCGAGCCCCGTCTTTATCCCGGGACCTACCACAAGCGCGTCAACGCCGGTGAGCTTTTTTACCGCCGTCTTAATCGTGTCGGTCACTGACGGCACAACGGACGATATAACCGCGCCCGTTATGCTCTCCTTTTTAACGTCCGACATTTCAAGAATCGCACTTATATATATGACGTAATCCAGCGATGTGGCGTTATGGTCGGTGTTGAACCGCTCCATGAGCAGAATTTTATCGCCGTCGCAGCAGCCCGCGACAATGTTTGTGTTTCCGACGTCTATCGTGAGTATCATTTAAAAAATCTCCTTTTTCTTTTTAATATACCGCTTTATCAAAATCACAATCGAGGCTATGACGCACATCGCCATGAACAGCGGCACTATCCATATATTCGGCGTGTATTCCTCGGCGGATTTCAATTCAGTCCAAAGGTTCTGTATTTTTAGGTTTGTCTCGTCCGAGAGGTTTTCGAAAACCTCTGCCTTTTCCGCCAAAAATTCATCGTCGGGATAAGATATGCCGTCGTTTTTCACATCGTCGTCGATCAGCTCGTACGCCGCGAGGTTCGGCGTGGAATAATCTATGTAATCAGCCACCGCGTACGCAATATCCGGCTCGCACATAAAGTTAATGTACATCTCCGCCGCTTCCTTATGACGCGCGCCCTTCGGTATACACATCGCGTCAACGAACAGATTTGTGCCGCTTTCGGGTATCACGAAGCTCAGATGGTCGTACTCCTCCATAAGCATCACCGCGTCACCGGCGTAGTACGGAGCCAGAAGAGCCTCACCCGCGCCCATCTTGTCATAAATCTCGTCCATAACGTACGCCTGCACGAGCTTTTTCTGCTCCTTCAGCTTTTCCGCAACGTTTTCAAGCTCTTCGTCGTCCTCGGTGTTGAGCGAATAGCCGAGAAGCAGCTCTCCTATCGCGAACGCGTCGCGCGGATTGTCGAACATCAGGATATTATCGGCGTACTTTTCGTCCCACAGCGTTTCCCAGCCGATATTTGCCGCTTCCTCCTCGGTAAACGCGGTGTTGTCGTACAGTATGCCGACCGTTCCCCACGAGTACGGCACCGAATAGACCGAACCCGGGTCGTAATCGGGGTCGGTGAATTTCTCCATTATATTTTTGAATTTGGGAATATTGCTTTTGTCTATCGGTTCAAGCATATCCTCCTTAATCATGCGCGAAATCATGTAGTCGGACGGTATGATTATATCGTACGACGCGCCGCCGCTTTTCAGTTTGGCGTACATTTCCTCATTCGTCGCAAAAGTCGTGTAGTTGACGTTTATACCCGTCAGATTCGTAAACTCCGCGTTTACGTCGGGAACTCCGTCGTCGTTGCCGACGGGGATATATTCACCCCACGCGTACACGTTTATCGTTATATTGTTTCCTTTAAGAGCCGAATAGTAGTTTTTATCTTTCTCAAAAACCGCCTGCGACGTGTCCTCGTCCGTTTCCTCGGTTATGTGCGAGCAGGCGCACGTGAAAAGAACGGCGAACGCGGCGATAAGCATTAAAAGCTTTTTCATTTCGCGCCACCCCGCTTTCTCATGTTGCGGCGCTCGATTATGTTGTTTATCACAAGCACCGTCACAACCACAAGGAAAATAATCGTTGAAAGCGCGTTGATTTCGGGGCTTACCTTGCGGCGCGTCATGGAGTAAATCGTTATCGGCAGCGTCTGCGTCGTGCCGCTCGTGAAGTAGCTCACTACGAAATCATCGAGCGAGAACGTGAACGCCATCAGAAATCCCGATATAATTCCCGGCATAATTTCCGGCAGCACAGCCTTGAAAAACGCCGACACAGGTCCGCAGCCCAAATCCTGCGCCGCCTCGTACAAATTCGGGTTCATCTGACGAAAACGCGGCATGACGTTTAATATCACGTACGGCACATCAAACGTTATATGCGCGATAATAAGCGTCACAAATCCCATTTCAAGCTTCATTCGCGCCATAAAGAACACGAACAGCAGCATCAGCGAAACGCCCGTCACTATTTCGGGGTTCATGATAGGCATATTCGTGACGTTCATCACCAGTGCGCGCGGCAGCTTTTTCATGTTGTTGATTCCGATTGCAGCCGCGGTGCCGAGTATCGTTGAAAGCACAGACGCGGCTACAGCGACGATTATCGTGTTCAGCACCGAGTTCATTATAAATCTGTTGTTAAACAGCCTTACATACCAGTCGAGCGTGAAGCCGCTCAGAACCGAATGGCTCTTTGTCGTGTTGAACGAAAACACGATAAGCACAAAAATCGGCGCGTACAGAAACAGCATTACAAGCACGAGGTACAATTTTGAAAGCTTTTTCATCGTCGCACCTCCTACATAAGCACGCTGTCCTCATCACTGTCAAACTGATTAAGAATGACCATGATGAGCAGCACGATAACCATCAGCACAAGCGACATTGCCGCGCCAAGATTTGGATTATAGGAATTTCCCAGAAACTGCATTTCGATAAGGTCGCCGATGAGCAAATTACCGCCGCCGCCAAGCATACGCGAAATTATAAACGTACTTATCGCCGGCACGAACACCATCGTAATGCCCGACATAACGCCCGGCATACTAAGCGGCATGACTACCTTGACAATCGTCTTAAAATTGCCGCAGCCCAGATCGTGCGCCGCGTCAATAACGCTTTTGTCAATCTTCACGATAACGTTATAGAGCGGCAGTATCATAAACGGCAGGTAATCGTACACCATGCCCAGCACGACCGCGCCCTGCGTGTTCAAAAACCGGAACGGGCCTATGCCGAACATGCCGAGAAAATTATTTATCAAACCGTTGTTTCCGAGAATTGTCATCCACGCATACGTTCTCAAAAGAAAATTCATCCACATCGGGAGCATTACGATCATCAGCACCGTGCTTTGATAGCTCACGTTTATACGTGCGAGAACAAGCGCGAGCGGGTACGCGATAATGAGGCACACGACCGTCGCGATCGCAGCCAGCCATACGGAACGGATAAAAATATTCGTGTACTGCGAAACGGCGGCAAGGTTGTCGAACGTGAACGAGCCGTCAGCCGTTGTCACCGCGAAATACGCCACCATTCCCATCGGCACTATCATAAACACAATCATAAACACAATGTAGGGAGCCGAAAGCATCTTTTTCATAATCAGCCCTCCATTTTATTCATAATATGTATGTCGTACGGGTCGAACATCAGTCCCACAGCCGCGCCTTCCTCGGCTGCCTTTGTGGAGTGTACTAGCCACATGTGGTCGTACGACTCTATCTGCATTTCGTAATGCACGCCCTTGAATATCACGGCTTTAACCACGCCCGTAATATGTGTGTCGTCCGGCTCGATGAGCTTTATATCCTCGGGACGTATAACAACGTCCACCGGCGTATTCTCGCCGAAACCCGTGTCAACGCATTCAAACCGAAGTCCGCTTATTTCCACAAGCAAATCCTTTATCATGCGTCCGTCCAAAATATTGCTCTCACCTATAAAATCGGCGACAAACGCGTTTTTCGGCTCGTTGTATATATCGACGGGAGAGCCTATCTGAAGTATATCGCCGCCCTTCATAACGACGACGGTGTCGCTCATCGTGAGCGCCTCCTCCTGGTCATGCGTCACATAAATAAACGTAATCTCAAGACGCTGCTGTATACGCTTAAGCTCAATCTGCATTTCCTTGCGCAGCTTTAAATCGAGTGCGCCCAAGGGTTCGTCCAGCAAAAGCACCTTCGGTTCGTTCACAAGCGCGCGGGCAATGGCGACGCGCTGTTGCTGACCGCCGGATAAACGGTCTATCGAACGCTTCTCAAAGCCCTGCAAATTCACAAGCTCAAGCATTTTGCGTACGCGGTCGCGGATCCTTTTTTCGGGAAATTTTTTAACCCTAAGTCCGAACGCTATATTTTCATACACGTTCAGGTGCGGAAAGAGCGCGTAACGCTGAAACACCGTATTGACATTACGTTTGTACGGCGGAAGGCTTGTTATATCCTTACCGTCGAATTTTACGCTGCCGCTGTCGGGCGTGAGAAAGCCGCCTATCACGCGGAGCGTCGTTGTTTTGCCGCAGCCCGACGGACCGAGGAACGTTACAAATTCCTTGTC
>CANQQS010000129.1 GCA_947626045.1 uncultured Clostridia bacterium
TTACCGCCCGACTGACGGGCATATTTATGCTCGATGTTGACTTCTTTTCTGATAGCCTCTCTGTATGAAACCTGAGGTTCGCCGACGTTCGCCTCAACCTTAAATTCACGCAGAAGTCTGTCAACGATGATTTCAAGGTGAAGCTCGCCCATGCCGGCGATAATCGTCTGACCGGTTTCCTCATCGGTGTAGGTCTTGAATGTCGGGTCTTCTTCCGCGAGCTTTGCAAGAGCAAGGCTCATCTTTTCCTGACCCGCCTTTGTCTTAGGCTCTATCGCGACACGGATAACCGGATCGGGGAAGTTCATGGACTCAAGAATAATAGGATGCTTTTCGTCGCAGAGCGTTTCGCCCGTCGTCGTGTTCTGAAGTCCGACAGCCGCGGCTATATCGCCGGAATAAACTATGTCGAGGTCTTCTCTGTGGTTCGCGTGCATCTGCAGTATTCTGCCCATTCTCTCCTTCTTGTCCTTTACGGAGTTCAGTACGTAAGAACCCTTTTCGAGTGTACCGGAGTAAACTCTGAAGAAGCATATCTTACCTACGAACGGGTCTGTCGCAATCTTGAACGCGAGAGCCGCGAACGGAGCGTCGTCTGACGAAGGTCTTTCGTCCTCTTCATCCGTGTCGGGGTTTACGCCCTTGATAGGCGGAATGTCTATCGGTGAGGGCATGTACTCTATGATCGCGTCCAGAAGCATCTGAACACCCTTGTTTCTGTAAGCCGTTCCGCAAAGCATAGGAACGATCTCGTTGTTTATCGTGGCCTTTCTCAAAGCCTTCTTAAGCTCGTTTACGGAAATTTCCTCGTCCGAGAGGAACTTCTCGAGAAGATCCTCGTCCGTTTCGCAAATGGCTTCAACCATCTGCTGACGGTATTCCTCCGCCTTTTCGAGCATGTCGGCGGGAATTTCCGTCTTTTCGTACTTTGAACCCGTCGGATCGCTCGGATCATAGATCTCGGCGTCCATGTTCATAAGGTCGATGATACCCGTAAAGGTATCCTCCGCGCCTATAGGAAGCTGAATGGGAACGCCGTTCGCGTTAAGTCTTTCGTGAACCATGTCTACAACATTATAGAAGTCAGCGCCCATAATATCCATCTTGTTTACGAAAATCATACGCGGTACGCTGTAGTCGTCAGCCTGTCTCCAAACGGTTTCAGACTGCGGCTCAACGCCGCCCTTCGCGCACATAACCGTTACGGAGCCGTCGAGAACTCTTAAAGATCTCTGAACCTCAACCGTAAAGTCAACGTGTCCCGGGGTATCTATAATATTTATTCTGTTCTTTATGCCCGCGTACGGTCCTTCCTTCGGCGCCCAGAAGCATGTCGTGGCGGCGGATGTTATCGTGATACCGCGCTCCTGCTCCTGCGCCATCCAGTCCATCGTCGCAGCGCCGTCATGGGTTTCGCCTATCTTGTGGTTAATACCCGTGTAATACAAAATTCTCTCTGTTGTGGTAGTCTTACCGGCGTCGATGTGTGCCATGATACCGATATTTCTTGTGTTCGCAAGCGAATATTGTCTACCCATAATAAGGATTGTCCTCCTTTCCTTTCTGTATAAATGTTAGATTTACCATCTATAATGCGCAAATGCTTTATTTGCTTCTGCCATCTTGTGCGTATCCTCGCGCTTCTTAACAGCGCCGCCGGTACCGTTAATGGCGTCCATAATTTCGTTGGCAAGTCTTTCCTTCATTGTCTTTTCGTTTCTGCTTCTCGAATAAAGCGTAAGCCAGCGAAGTCCGAGAGTCTGACGTCTTTCGGGACGAACCTCCATAGGAACCTGATAGGTAGCGCCGCCGACACGTCTCGCCTTAACCTCGAGAACCGGCATGATATTATCCATCGCTTCCTTGAACGCGTCCAAAGCGTCCTTGCCCGTCTTGTCGTGAACTATCTCAAAAGCGTCGTATACAATCTTCTGAGCCACGCCCTTCTTACCGTCGAGCATGATGTTGTTTATCAGCTTCGTTACGACAACGTCCTTGTAAATAGGATCGGGCAGAACTTCTCTTTTTGCTATAAAACCTTTTCTTGGCACTTTGCTTCCCTCCTTCACATTTTGCTGATCCTGCGGTTAAATCCAAACATAATACTTGCTATGCCCGTCTTTAATCCTCGGCTCAGCATAAGAAAAAATTTTTTCCGTGAGTATCATAGGTACTCTTGATTATCGGCAGCATTGCCGATAAATCACGTCAAGCGCTATCCGAATATATGTCTAATATAACCCGATATGCACTTGTCTGAAATAATTTACTTACTTATAAATTACTTCTTTTCCTTCGGTCTCTTGGCGCCGTACTTGCTTCTCGCCTGAAGACGGCCGTTTACGCCCTGCGCGTCGAGCGTACCGCGGATAATGTGGTATCTCGTACCGGGCAGGTCACGGACTCTTCCGCCTCTTATCAGCACAACGCTGTGTTCCTGAAGGTTGTGACCTATACCTGGGATATAAGCCGTAACCTCGTAGCCGTTTGTAAGACGTACTCTGGCAATCTTACGGAGAGCCGAGTTAGGCTTCTTCGGCGTAGCGGTTCTTACAGCGGTGCAGACACCTCTCTTTTGAGGCGAACTCTTATCGGTCGTCTTTTTCTTCAAAGAGTTCAGGCTCTTCTGGAGAGCGGGGGCGGTCGACTTCTTTACAGACGTCTTTCTGCCCGTTCTTACCAACTGGTTGAATGTAGGCATATCGTGTTACACTTCCTTTCTTTTATAATTTGTATATATTATTTCGCGTGTGACGCGGAATAAACGAATTTATTTGAGGACTACCGCGCAGCTTGCGCCGACCTCTATGCCGCACATACCGCCCAGCTCCTTCATCGTGGGAACGTATGTAACGGAAACGCCGCCGTTTTGCGCGAGCGACGACAGTTCGTCCTTTATTCTGTCCTCGCAGTCCTCGGCGATAATCAGCTTTTCGGCGTTTTTGTCGCTCAATGCTCTTACAGCCTGCTTAAAACCCGTATGAAGTCTTGACTTTTCGACTTCGGAAATCATCGTTTTTTCACACTCCGTATATCAAAAAAATCCTTGTCCGACGTATTTTACCGCATAAATCGTCAGTCTATCAGATTATATAGTAAAAATACAGCTTTGTCAAGAGTTTTCTTATAAAATTCAGCATAAATACTTGATTTTTGGTCTTGACAAATAAAGACCGATGTAGTATACTATCATAGTCAAAATTCAAGACGCTGACGTAGCTCAGTAGGCAGAGCACTTCATTGGTAATGAAGAGGTCGGCGGTTCGACTCCGCTCGTTAGCTCCACCTCAAAAAACCGCTTAAACACTGGGTTTAAGCGGTTTTTTCATGCCTTATTTTTGCTCTATTTTTTGTTCAAAAATTGCTGAGAATTTCTCAGCAATTTGGCGTTTTGCTGAAGTATTTGACCATCCAAAACTCTTTTTTGTTGACTTTGCAACGAATAATTTTCGTATAAACTTGCGAAGCACCTCCATACACTGAAGGGCCTTGCTTGTCCTTTAATATGCTACAATTTGGTGTCTTTTGTATTACAAGTTGATGACGGTTGAAGTATTCTATACCTTTTTGGGGCAAGTTCAGTGATATTTTTGGTAGTTGACTTAAGTGAATCTATGCGTTATCCTTTAAAATAAGTAGAAATTGAAAGAAAAGAGTGTTTCTGTTATGAAAAAATATAATGATGAATATAAGGTCTTTGAACAGTATGGGTTCAGTTTTGAGGCTTATGATAATCTGAGGAAATTATCTAAAATGGTGGATATTAAGGAGTATATGAAGGGTATTGATAGGATTTTATGTTACAGTATCGATTCAATTTCTGATGACATTCCCTTGTCCTACGCATATAGAATCAGCTTGCCCATTGTTGAGGCTCTATATAACTATCTTATCATGCCCTATGAATCCTCTTATATTACTACTGATTCGGGTAAGAGCACATCAATAGAGATAACGGTTCTTAAAACGGCTGAAAGGCTCGAACTGGACAAGACATCACTCTCACTCGAAGCAGGTCAAGCCGAAAATCTGACGGTAACAATGACTCCGGTGGACGCTGCGGATAAACTGAACTGGAGCAGCAGCAATACGGCGGTGGCGACGGTCGATGGAAACGGCAAAGTTACCGCCGCCGGTGTGGGTACGGCTGTTATAACGGTAACGGCGGCATACAGCGGCGTGAGCGCAACCTGCACTGTTGAGGTCGTTGGGGATGTTACAATCACAGCAAGCGCGGGCGAACATGGCAAAATCACCCCATCCGGCGAGGTTTCTGTAAAGAGCAACGCAAAAACCACATTTGCCATAATTCCTGACTATGGATATGTCGTAAAGGATGTGCAGGTTAATGGTGCAAGCGTAGGAGCGGTTGAGTCGTACACGTTCAGCAATCCCAAAGAAAACGCGACAATTCACGCGGATTTTGCAGCAGTCAATGTGTCGTATGAAAACGGCGATGTGGTGATTTCCTCGGAAGCGGCGCTGAATAATCTGAAGCTGATTGTTGCGGAGTACAATGATGATAACAGTCTTGCTAATTGCGAAATCAAAAATGTCACAGCCGAGGCGGGGGTTGAATACCACGCGTCAGCCTCCCCAGCAGGAAAATATAAAATCATGCTTTGGAGTAGCTTTGACACCATGCGTCCAATGTGGATGTCTGCATCAGTTTGATTTCGCGCTGTTGTGAGGTTTATTGTGTTTTTCAAAAATAAAACCATATAAAAATTACATAATATGGGGCAAGGTTCACCTTGCCCCTCATTTTTATAAGTTGCGGAAAACTGATGAATTTTTTTAAACCCTCTATTTTTCTGTAATTTGGGGATAAAATTTTCGTTTTATTGACGTATAAAAGAACATAACCCATAAAACCATTATAACAACCCATTAAAACTTAAATTATACGCAAAAATTTTCAGATAATCTCATTTTGTGCTGAAATAACAACAAATCCTACAAATGCGTGATTATGCTGTAATAGCGGCGTTTAAGGAATTTTCGTGATTTTTGATAAGTTTGTTGAGTGTGGGGCGGGATATATTCAGTTTATGCGCTAATTGTGTCTTGTTTAGCTGTCGTTTCATATAAAGGGCATAGTATTGAGCAAAGTCATCATGGAATTGTCAAGAATCGTGCAGTCTAAAAAACACCCAAAATTCCTTATCGATTATTGTGCAGTTTGCCGATTG
>CANQQS010000130.1 GCA_947626045.1 uncultured Clostridia bacterium
GACGGCGCACCCAACACCGTTAAGGAAGCGGCTGCAAAGGACGAGGCTGAAGCTATGAAGGCTAAGCTCGAAGAAGCTGGCGCTAAGGTAGAATTGAAGTAATTTGCTCTGATTTGATTTAAAGGCGTAGGAGTAGCATGAGAATAGACGTATCTTCAATACTTAAGGAAGCCGGCGCGCAAACGGAAATTAACGGCTATGTCAACCTTCCCGACACGAATTTCCTGGGAGAGTACCGTTTTCCCGAGCCGATAAAGGTTAAGGGCAGCGTGTCCAACAACGGGAAATCGCTGATTCTGCGCGCGGACGCGGAGGGTGTTATGACGACAAGCTGCGCGCGCTGCATGAAAGAGATTGCCGTACCTGTGAAATTTCATATGGACGAAAATCTCGCGCGTGAGGACAGCGGCATAGACGAGGACGCGGACGTTATTCTGTTCCGCGACAGCGAAATTGAGATTGATGATATTGTGTATGACAATTTCCTGATGAACGTTGAGGGCAAATATCTCTGCAGGGAGGACTGCAAGGGGCTTTGTCCCGAATGCGGCAAGGATCTCAACGAGGGAGAGTGTGACTGCTCCAAGGATAATATCGACCCGAGATGGTCGGCGCTTTTGGATATTATGAAGGACAATGAATAACAGGTCAGAGAAAGTTATGGAGGTGTAAACTATGGCGGTACCTAAGGGTAAAGTTTCTAAAGCCAGAAGAAATAAAAGACGCGCGAACTGGAAGCTCACGGCTCCCAACATGGTAGCTTGCCCCCAGTGCAGCGAATATATAATGCCTCATACTGTTTGCAAATTCTGCGGTTATTACAACGGCAAGGAAGTAGTAAAGAAGGCTGAGGATTAATTCGGCTTTAACACAAAAAAAAAGAGAACGCGGCGCGTTCTCTTTTTTGTATTCTTAAACAAATTCTTAAAAAAGCATGGACAAAATATACGGAATTGGTATATAATAATACAAAATTTGAAAAAAGGGGCGCGGAAGGTATGGCGGAGAAAAAGAAAAACGTACACGAGGGTCACAGAAAACGTATGCGTGAAGATTTTGAGCGCGACGGCTTTAATAACTGGCATGACTACAAGGTACTCGAATACATGCTCCACAGGGTCATACGCCGCGCCGACACGAACGAAACGGCGCACATGCTTATTGACGAATGCGGCGGCTTTGCCGAGGTGTTCCGCGCGTCGAAGGAAAAACTCACCGACATAATGGGCATCGGCGAGGAAACGGCATCGTACATACGCGAACTCGGCGAGTTTTTACATTACTACAACGGCGTGCGTTACGATGTGAACCGCCTTGTACTCGACAGCGACTCATGCGAAAATTACCTTTTAAACCTGTACGACGGGGTCGAGCGTGAAAATTTTTATGTGATTTGTCTTGACGCGCAGAACCGCATAATATATAAAAGGCGCATGTTTGAGGGCAGCTTCGAGAGCATGGACATCGACATAACGCAGATTGTGCGCGTGGCGGTAAAGTGCGACGCGTCATACGTCGTGCTGTCGCACAACCACCCCAGCGGCATAGCGCACGCTTCAAACGCGGATATAACGGCAACGCAGGCGATCGAGCGCGCGCTTGTTCTCGCGGGCATAAAGCTTTTGGATCATATTATAGTCGCGGGCGGCAAATGTGTGAGTGTAAGAAACGAATGTGCAGCCGCAAGGGCAAGAAAACGCAGGAAATAATGTTAAAAATATTGACTTTACCGCGTTGATGTGATAATATATGCGGTGTATTGTTTTTTTGAAAATAATGTCATTTATATAGAACAGGGAGGCACATTCATATGGCGAAGGCTGCAATAATGGGATACGGCACTGTCGGCAGCGGCGTGTACGAAATTATAAAAACCAATGCCGATAAGCTCACAAAAAGCACCGGCGGTGAAGCGATAGACGTAAAATATATACTCGATATACGCGACTTTCCGGATCACCCCGAGCCGAACCTTTTTACAAAGGACTTTAACGATATACTGAACGACGGCGAAGTAACGGTCGCCGCGGAGGTGATGGGCGGACTTCACCCCGCGTACGAGTTTACGAAGGCTCTTCTGGAAGCCGGTAAAAGCGTTGTGACGTCGAATAAGGAGCTTGTCGCGACATACGGCACGGAGCTTCTCGAAATCGCGCGCGAAAAGAACGTAAATTACTTCTTTGAGGCAAGCGTCGGCGGCGGTATACCTATCATAAGACCGATGCACCAATGCCTTACGGCAAATAACATAAAGCGCATAGCCGGAATACTGAACGGCACGACAAATTATATTTTAGACCAGATGATACGCAAGGGCAAGACGTTTGACGCGGCGTTAAAGGACGCGCAGGTGAAGGGCTTTGCCGAGAGAAATCCCGCCGCCGACGTGGAGGGACACGACGCTTGCAGAAAAATAGCGATACTCGCGTCGCTCGCGTCGGGACTTGCGGTCGATTACAACGAGATAGACACCGAGGGCATAACGAATATAACGCTCGACGATGTGAAATACGCGGCGCAGATGGACTCTGTAATAAAGCTCATAGGCTACGCCGAGTTTCGCGGGGACGGTAAGATATACTCAATCGTGTCGCCGATGATTATAAACAACGAAAATCCGCTTTCGGGCGTTGACGGCGTAATGAACGCGATTACGGTAACCGGCGACTGCGTGGGCGACGTGATGTTCTACGGTGCGGGCGCAGGCAAGCTGCCGACGGCGAGCGCTGTTGTCGCGGACGTTGTCGATGCGGTAAAGCACGCCGAGAGAAGCAAAAAGATAATGTGGCAGAAGCCGGACGGCAATATTATGGCTGACGGCGACAGCAAAAGGTTCGCGTGGTTCGTGCGCACGACCGACAGCGCGGAAAACGTGAGAAAGATATTCGGAAGATGCGAGTTTGTGGATAACATAACGGAGGGCGAGTCGGCATTCGTAACCGAGCCCATTACGCGTTCCGAGGCTGAGAGTAAAACGGGCGCGCTCAGGGACGTTATCACAAGAATAAAAATTCTCGGTTAAAACAGACGATCACCGAAAGGAGTATATATATAAATGGCACTGGTAGTTCAGAAGTACGGCGGTACTTCGGTAAAGGACGCGGAAAGAGTAATGAACGTCGCAAGACGCGTTACGAACACATATAAAGAAGGCAACAGCGTTGTCGTAGCCGTATCGGCGCAGGGCGACACGACAGACGACCTTATCGAAAAGGCAAATGAAATCAACCCCGACGCGTCAAAGCGCGAGATGGATCAGCTTCTGTCGAGCGGCGAGCAGATTTCGATAGCGCTTTTGGCTATGGCGATAGAGAAGCTCGGCTATCCGGTAATATCGTTTACCGGCTGGCAGGCGGGAGTTTTAACGGACTCAAAGCACAGCGCGGCGAGAATAAAGAGGATAGACACGGAAAGAATACAGACCGAGCTTGACAGAAAGAGAATTGTAATCGTCGCGGGTTTTCAGGGCATAAACAAGTACGACGACATAACGACATTGGGACGCGGCGGCTCGGACACGTCGGCGGTCGCTCTCGCGGCTGCGCTGCACGCGGACTTGTGCGAGATATACACCGACGTTGACGGCGTTTACACGACCGACCCGAGGATTTGCAAGACGGCGTACAAGCTGAACGACATATCCTACGACGAGATGCTGGAGCTTGCATCGCTGGGCGCGAACGTGCTTCACAACAGAAGCGTCGAAATGGCGAAGAAGTACAATGTCAAGCTGTCCGTTCGTTCGAGCCTGAACGACCACGAAGGCACATATGTTAAGGAGGTTTCTAAAGTGGAAAAAATGTTGGTAAGAGGCGTTACGAGAGATAACGACTGTGCGAGAATAGCGCTCTGCGGCGTTGAGGACACGCCGGGCAAAGCGTTCCAGATATTTGAAATGATTGCGAGAAAGGGCATAAGCGTTGACCTCATAATCCAGTCGATAGGCGACGGTAAGACGAAGGACATCAGCTTCACCGTCACCGAGGGCGATTTGCAGAAAACGCTCGACCTGCTTGAGGAAAACAAGGAGTTCATAAACGCGCGCGAGATTAAGTCCACAAGCGATGTTTCAAAGGTGTCAATCGTCGGCGCGGGCATGGTAAACAACTCCGGCGTCGCGGCTAAGATGTTCGAGGCGCTGTACGACGCGCACATCAACATCAACATGATAGCGACATCCGAAATAAAAATCTCGGTGCTTGTCGCGCGTAAGGACGCGGAAGCTGCGGTCATTGCGATACATGACAAATTCCTGCTTAAATAATCGAATACCAATCACAGAAAACCACAAGGGCGTAGTTTTTCGGGCACTTGTGGTTTTCGTGCCGAATGGAGATATATAATGGACGATAAGATAATAGGCAGAAACCCCGTCCTTGAAGCGATAAAGTCCGGCAGGGCAATCGACAAGATACTGATTAAAAAAGGCAGGTACGAGGGCGGCGTTATACCGATAGTGAAACGAGCCAAGGAAAACGGCATAATCATACAGGAAACGGCAAAGGAAAAGCTTGACGCGCTCGCCGATGGCGGCAATCACCAGGGCGTTATCGCGATAGTGAGCATGCAGGAGTACGCGACGGTCGAGGATATTCTGCAGAGGGCAGCCGAAAAGGGCGAGCCGCCGTTCGTGATTATCTGCGACAAGATAACCGATCCGCACAACCTCGGCGCGATAATACGTACCGCGAACTGCGTCGGCGCGCACGGCGTGATAATACCGAAGCGCGGCAGCGTCGGGGTGACCGGTACCGTCGTGAAAACGTCGGCTGGCGCGGCGGTTTATACGCCCGTCGCGAAGGTGACGAATATCGCGCAGACAATAGACGACCTCAAAAAGGCGGGACTGTGGATAACCGGCGCGGATATGGACGGCGAGGAAATGTATAAGACGGATTTAAAAGGCGCGCTCGGTATCGTTATTGGCAGTGAGGGCGAGGGAATTTCAAGGCTCGTGAAGGAGAAGTGCGATTTTATCGCGAGTATACCGATGGCGGGCGATATAAATTCGCTTAACGCGTCCGTCGCCGCCGCCGTGCTGATGTATGAGGCATTGAGGCAGAGGAAATATAAATTGTGATTTAACGATATAAATGCGGGACGTCGAGGGCGCCGTCCCCTACACCTGTAATTTTGAAATTGTGCGCCGTAGGGGCTGGCGCCCTCGACAGC
>CANQQS010000131.1 GCA_947626045.1 uncultured Clostridia bacterium
CTAACTAAAGTTGTCTTGAAATAAGCACGTTTTTGTGTTAAAGTAGTAATAGCTGAAATAGTTATATCATGAGGAGGTGTGTCTAATGGCTTATGCAATTTCAGAGGAATGCATCATGTGCGGCGCATGCGCGGCGGAATGTCCCGTAAGCGCTATTTCCGAGGGTGATACTCAGTACACAATCGACGCCGATACATGTATAGAATGCGGCGCATGCGCGGGTGTTTGCCCCGTCGGCGCTCCGGCACAGGCATAATACATATGAAAATTAAAGGCGTTGTATTTAAATACAACGTCTTTTTTTCTGTTTTTAAGGAGTTATACCATGATTATAGATTTTCACACACATATTTTCCCCGATAAAATAGCCGCACGCGCGGTCGCGTCGCTCGAGAGCAACATACATAACCGCTTCCGCGACGATGTACGCGCCGTTATTCCCGCGACGCTTACGGCGCTGAAAGAGTCAATGGCTGAAAACAATATAGATTACTCGGTCGTAATGCCCATCGCGACAAACACGCACCAGTCGGCGAGCATAAACAGCTTCGCCAAAATCGTGAACGAGACGGACGGACTGTTTTCGTTCGGCAGCCTTCACCCCGAGCAAGACGATTGGGAGAGCGTATTGTATGACATAAAGGAAAAGGGACTTAAAGGGATAAAGCTGCACCCCGAGTACCAGAAATTTTACGTTGACAGTCCGGAGGCGCTGAAGATATTTAAAAAGTGTGAGGAGCTTGACCTTATCGTGCTGCTCCACGCCGGAAAGGATCACGGCACGGATCCGCCCGTACACTGTGAACCGGCAAGGCTGCGCCGCACTCTTGATTATGTAAGCGGTGAAAAAATAGTCGCCGGACACCTCGGCGGCTGGGACATGTGGGACGACGTTGAAAAGTACCTCGTCGGCACGCCCGTTTACTTAGACACGGCGTTCACGGTCGATTTTATTGACAAGGAGCAGCTTGTACGTATTATCAAAAACCACGGCAGCGAAAAAATACTTTACGCGACCGACTCGCCGTGGGAAAAACAGTCGCACGCGGCGGAGTATATCAAAACGCTCGGACTCGGCGCGGAAGAAACGGACAATATTTTTTACAAAAACGCTCAAAAACTTCTTAATTTGTATTGAGTTGACGGGAATAATAATGTATAATATATTTACAAACATATGATTTGGGAGTAAATTTAATGTTCGATAATGATATAAGTATAGACCTCGGAACGGCGACGATGCTCGTGTATATCAAAAACAAGGGCATTGTGCTGCGCGAGCCTACCGTTATAGCCGTAAACACCAAGACGAACGAGGTGTGCGCGGTCGGCAAGGACGCGCTTAAGATGCTCGGAAGAACGCCGCCGCATATTCAGGCGGTAAGACCGCTCATCGACGGCGTAATCTCAAACCTCACGCTTACCGAGGAAATGATTAAGTATTTCTTCAAAAAAATATTGGCGCGGACGCTCGGTCATCCGCGTATTATGATGTGCGTGCCGAGCGGCGTAACGGACGTTGAGCAGAGAGCCGTTATTGACGCGGCGCGCGAGATGGGCGCGAAGGATATATATATTATCGAGGAGCCTGTCGCGGCGGCTTTGGGCGCGGGATTTGACATATCGCGTCCGCGCGGAACAATGGTCGTTGACATAGGCGGCGGCACAACCGATATAGCCGTGCTTTCACTCGGCGGCATCGTCGCGTCGCGTTCGCTCAAAATCGCGGGCGACGAGTTTAACGACGCGATCATACGCTACCTGCGCAAGGAAAAAAATATGCTGATAGGTCCGCGCACTGCCGAGAGGATAAAGCTTGAGGTCGGCGGCGTTATACCGCGCGGCAAGGAGCTTTACTGCGAGGTAAAGGGCATAAGCGTCGTGTCGGGACTGCCGAGGTCGGTCACAATATCGTCGGACGAGCTGTGCGATACGTTTGACGACTTTGTGCACAACATTACGGAGCGCGTACGGGAGGTGCTGGAGGAAACGCCGCCGGAGCTTCACGGCGATATTATACAGGACGGTATCATAATGACGGGCGGCGGCTCGCTAATATACGGTCTTGACAAGCGTATAAGCGACGCAACGGGCGTGAGGGCGGTGCTTGCCGACAACATAGTTGACTGCGTGGCGCTCGGCGCGGGCAGGGCGCTTGAAAGCATCGATACCGTTAAAGATCCGACGCATATATTCCATAAAAAGGCGTATATAAGAGATTAGTACCAAGGAAGGATAAGACGATGGAAAATATTGTACTCACAAACGTGGATATTCAGAAGATACTCCCCCACCGCTACCCGTTTCTGCTCGTTGACGCGATAACGGAGTTCGAGGAGGGCAAGAGCATAACGGGTATCAAAAACGTGACGGCGAACGAGCCGCAGTTTACGGGACATTTCCCCGGCAACCCGATCATGCCCGGCGTGCTTATAACCGAGGCGCTCGCGCAGGTTGGCGCGGTAATGCTGCTCTCGATGCCGGAAAACAAGGGTAAGCTCGGCGTTTTCACAGGCATAAACAACTTCAAGTTCCGCCGTCAGGTAGTCCCGGGAGACACGCTCGTGCTGCACGCCGACCTTGTGACGTACCGCCACGGTATGGGCAAGGCGGAGGTCAAGGCTACGGTTGACGGCAAGCTTGCCGCGGGCGGTGAAATAAGCTTCGCAGTAGTGGATAACGCGGCAAATGCTTAAAACGGACGAGATTTTGGACGACCTGCAGAACGGCTACTTCATCATTCAGAAACAAAACGGCTTCAAATTCGGTGTTGACGCCGTTTTATTATCCGATTTCGCAAAGGACGCGCGCTCGAAACGGACGCTCGACCTCTGCACCGGTACGGGTATTGTGCCGATTCTGCTCGCGGCAAAAACCGACACGCCGCGTATTGACGCGCTCGAAATTCAGGAGGATATGGCTGACGCGGCACGTAGGAGCGTCGAGTACAACAAGCTCCAAAACCGCATAACCGTAACGCGCGGCGATCTGAAGGACGCGGTAACGATTTACGGCGGCGGGAGCTTTGACGCGGTGACGTGCAATCCGCCGTACATGAAGCGCGGCGCGGGGCTTCTGGGCGAGGCTGACACGAAAACGGTCGCGCGGCACGAGATTTTATGCACGCTCGATGATGTTGTAAGGGTAAGCTCAAAGCTGCTCATATCGAAGGGCAGATTTTTTATGATACACCGTCCGTCAAGGCTCACGGATATTTTATGCTGTATGCGCGGATACAGGTTAGAGCCGAAAAGGCTGCGGCTCGTGTGTCCGTCGGAGGGCAAAGCGCCGAACCTTGTGCTTGTCGAGGGTATGAAGGACGGCGGCGGAGAATTGAAGGTTTTGCCGCCGCTTATCGTGCATAACGCGGACGGCTCGTACACAGACGAAATTGACATTATCTACGGAAGGACAAAGTGAGAATATGAGCGGAAAACTGTACTTATGCGCCACGCCGATAGGCAATCTCAGCGACGTGTCGGCGCGGTGTCTTGAGGTGCTTTCGTCGGCTGACCTCATAGCCGCCGAGGATACGCGCAGGACGCTGCAGCTTTTAAATCATTTCGGCATAACGAAGCCGCTCACAAGCTATCACGAGCATAACAAGCGCGAAAAGGGCGGCTATATAATATCGCTCCTAAAAGACGGTAAAAACGTCGCGCTCGTGTCGGACGCCGGTACTCCGGCAATCTCCGACCCGGGCGAAGACATGGTAAAGCTGTGCATCGAAAACGGCATAGAGGTTACGTCCGTACCGGGACCCGTCGCGGCGGTAAACGCGCTTATACTGTCGGGACTTAACGCGTCGCGGTTCGCGTTCGAGGGATTTTTGTCGGTGAACAGGCGCCACCGTCACGAGCATCTCGAAAGCATAAAAAACGACACGCGCACGCTTATCTTTTACGAAGCTCCGCACAAGCTCAAAAACACGATAGCCGATATGCGCGAAGCGTTCGGCGGTGAAAGGCGTATCGCGCTCGCGCGTGAGCTTACGAAAATACACGAGGAGGTCATGCGCTGCACGCTTGACGAGGCGGCGGCGTACTATGAGGAAAACGCACCGCGCGGCGAGTATGTCATAGTCGTCGAAGGCGCGGCTGAAAAAGAAAACAATACGGAAAACGAATGGGACGACGTGCCTGTAAAGGAGCATGTTGAGCGTTACATCGCGCAGGGAATGACGGTAAAGGACGCGGTTAAAGCCGCCGCAGCCGACCGTAACGCCCCGAAGCGCGAGATATACAACGAGTATCACAAGGAGGACTGAAATGAAAAGAAGCACTAAGGCATTTTTAATCAGCGCCGCCGCGGCGGGAATATACAGCGCGGTGAACGGCAAAGGTCCTTTTAACAAGCTGCGCTTCCGCGACCAGCACGAGCATATAGCGAATTACGTCGAGACGCATTACCCCGGCGCTTTTTATTCGCCCATTTCAGCCACGGAAAAAGGCTGGGTCACGGTCATACGCCGAGCCGGTATGCCGAAAATCATACTGTACGTGACGTGCGACCAAAGCGGCAATTACATTTTCTCGGAATCGGCTGTGGCGGAGCGGTAACCGTTTGCCCCCTTGCGGCATAGTATATGTCAAAAGGAGGTAATAATTATGTGTTTATTCGGTAACAACAGCGACAACTCATGGGTTTGGATTATCGTCATAGTCGTTTTGGTTCTTCTCTTTACGGACGGTAACGTATTGGGCAGTAACAGCTGCGGCTCGGGCTGCGGCTGTGAGAACCAGAACAATGATTGCTGCTGCTGACGCTTAAGACAAGATTTTCCCCCGGACAGTCCGGGGGTTTTTACCATATAAAAAATCCCCTCATACGGCGGTGCGAGATAAAACAGTATAGAAAGAGTACTCAAAAAGCGCAAAATATAATTTTATATTCTGCGTTTTTTGATTTATATAGAGGCGAGTACCACTGTGTTATGCTTGCTAAAAGCTAAAAGATTGCAAAAAATATTGTGTGTCTTTATAAGATATTTTATTCTTGATAGATCATTGATTTTATGATATAATATCTAAAAAAGATAGTTGTTTGTAATATTACTAAAGAAAGGAATTTGATATGGAATTAGACTCAACGCTTA
>CANQQS010000132.1 GCA_947626045.1 uncultured Clostridia bacterium
GAAACGGATTACAAGTACGCGGATCTGCAGGAGGTTGTGGAGGGTAAAAAGTACATTTTTATTTTTCACGCCGAGGATAGCGTGAGCATTGTCGTTAAAAGCGAGGTGTCCGACAACGGCGCGGACAGGCTCGCGCTGATTTTGAAGTCAAGCGCGCCGAATTACAGTAAAACAAATGTGTGCTGATTAAAAAATATCCGCCCGTAATCGGACGGCGTGAAATAAAACAGTAAGATATGTTTTTGTGGGGTAAAGTCGCATTACGCGACTTTACCCTGCTTTTCATTTTGAAACAGTGACATTGGCAGGAAGCCTACCAAGTCGTAATAAATGTCAATTTGCTGTGTCCGTTTGCCGTCTATATTTTCCGGCGCGTGGACGTAAATGCACTGAACCATATTGTTTAATATTGTTGGCGTTAGTTTCCGCTTGCCTTGTCCTAGTAAATACACTTGAATTCGGCAATTCGCTTTTCTGCTTTATGGCAATATAAGACCGGCATATACGGCGTGACGGGATCGCTGTAATTTGGTTTATAACATTCTTAAAAAAAGCGCAAAAGTCACATTATTCAGCGTGAAATTCAGTTGCTACGAATATAAGATTTGTGGTAAAATATAATTGGGATTATTTTTTAAAAGGAGCATAACGATGATCGAGTTAAAAAGAAACGGAAATATTATAAATAAAAAATACCTCGAATACTTTTTGCCGACGGTGCTTGTGGCGCTCGCGAACAATATCGCCGTTATGGTGGATTCGATAATCGTCGGAAACATGCTCGGAAGCGTGCCGATGGCGGCGATAAGCGTTCTCGCGCCTGTTAATCAGATTTATTTTTCCACGACGATATTATTCGGCGTCGGCGCGTCAACGCTCATTGCGTTTGCGAAGGGTAAAAACGACAAGGAAGCCGCCGATACCACCTTCACTGCGGCAGCGATTCTGCTCGTGATTTTAAGCGCGGCGTTTATGATTATTCAGTTCGCGTTTTTAAACAATATCGCGGCGCTGCTGACGCCGATCGAGTCGCTTCGGAGCGAGCTTTTGAAATATTACATACCGTTTATTGTCGGAACGCCGTTCTCGCTTTTGCTGCCGAGCGCGGTACATTGTATACGAAGCGACGGCAGACCGAAATTCGCGTCAAATCTCATAATTATTTCAAACGCGATAAATCTTGTTATGGACATAGTTCTTATGGGCCCGTTCAAAATGGGAATAGCGGGCTCCGCGATCGCGACGGTTATCGGAAATGTTATCGCGTTCTGCATTATGCTCACGCATTTTAAAAGTAAGAAAAACACTCTTCATTTTGATTTTAAAGCGGCGTTATCGCCGAAAAAGCTGCGGCACGAATGCGCTTCGCTGTTTACAACGGGCATATCGGGCGCGCTCGGCACTATGCTTGTAACGGTCACGACGTTTTATATGAACACGGCGATACAGAGCGCGGGCGGACAGGAGGGCATGGTTTCCATGTCGGTGATATCAAACTGCCAGATGTTTATTTCCGCGTTTGTAACGGGCGCGTCGCAGACGATGATACCTATAGTAAGCGCACTTTTGGGAGGACGCGACACTGTCGGGATAAAATACGCCATGAAACGCGCAATCTTGGTGCTTCTTATCGCGGCGGCAGCGATCACGCTTATTATAGAAATCGCTCCCGCTCCTGTCGCGCGACTTTTCGGAGACAAAACTCCGTCGGAAATGGCGGTAATTATTCCTGCGCTCCGAATAAGCGCGCTGTCGTTTATCGGAATGTCTATGACATTTCTGTTCATGTACTATTTCACCGCGACGCGGCGCAAGGCTATGTCGCTCACGGTTTCGATCGTCAACGGAATTGTACTTACAATACCGTTCGCATATATACTCGAGCGTCTTTTCGGTATAACGGGATTATGGGTGACGTTCAGCGCGGCGCAGTACGGAACATGGATCGTTATAGCGGCTATGATTATCTTTACAATCGTGAAATCGAAAGGCGGATACAGGGATATATTCCTGCTTGACAGCGCGGACGAGCTGCTCTCTTTCTCCGTAAGATCCGACGCTGACGTATCGGAAATAAAATCGGCTGTCGCGGATAAAATCACGGACGGGAACAAAGCTGCCGAAGCCGTGTCGGAGTTGTTCGCGTTTGTGAGCGACCGGGACAAAAACGCGGAGAACGACATAATGATAAGGCGCGAGGACGGCGAGTATGTCATAATGCTCCGCAATAACGGCGCGGAAATCGACGAAAGCAAATTCAACGGCAAATGCAAAAGTTTCGAGCACTCCGTTGTTTTAGGTATGAATCAGATTAAAGAAATAATATAGGAAGGTGAAAGCATGAAAACCGAAAACGATTTACTTACCGAATCCGCCGCTCAGGCGCGGAATATGAAGGAATACCCGCTTACGCCGAGCCAAATGGGCGTATATTTGGCATGTATCAACAACCCGAGCGGTATGATATACAACTCGCCGCTCTGCTATACGTTTGATAAGGGCGCTGTTGATATTGACGCGCTTAAATCGGCTGTTGAAGGGGCGGTCAAAAACCACGAGGGACTGAGCTATTACATTGACGCTTCATCCGGTGAGCCTGTCATGAAGCCGCGCGATGTTATAGTTGACATTCCTGTGATAAACGCTTCGGACGATGAGCTTGAAAAGCTGAAAAGCGACTTCGTGAAGCCGTTTGATTTGGAACGAGATTATTTGTTCCACTTTGAAATTATCGAAACGGAAACGAAAATGTGCTTTTTGACGGACTACCACCATATCGCGGTTGACGGCACATCGTTTTCCGTTCTCTGCAGTGAGATCTCGGCGCTTTATTCGAGAGGCAAAATAGAGCCGGAGGAAATAGGTCAATTTGACGTATCGGTATATGAAGAAAAATTCTCACGTACCGCCGCGTATGAGGAAGCGCATAAATATTACGAAAACATATTCGCGGGACTTGAAACAAATTCAAAGCTCGTGCCGGACATGAACGAGGACGACACTGTTTTGGACAAGCCCTGCCGCGGATTTCGGCGGGTGCTGCCGGACGATATATCGGTCGAAAAAGTGGACAAATTTATAAAGGAAAACGGAATAACCGAAAACAATCTTTTCCTTGGCGCTGTCGCGTACGCGGCGGCTAAATTTACCGGTCAGGAAGAATCGGTAATATACACCGTCAACCACGGCAGACACGACCAGCGCATGAAAAACACAGTCGGCATGATGATTCGCACTTTGCCGCTTTACATAAAAATCGACGAAACGGCGAAGGTAAGCGATTATCTTTCTGGCGTACGGGCAGCGCAGCGCGGCGTGATAAAAAAAGGCAATTATCCGTATGTCAAGCTCGCGGGCGAATACGGGCTGGACGCGGGTATAATGTTCGCGTACCAGTCGGATTCGTTCAATACCTTCACACTCGGCGAAAATACCGTTGAAATGGAAATAGTTCCGACTCACAGCGCGCAGGCGCCCTTAGTTATTATGGTGTTCAAGTACGGCGGCGCGTTTGAAATTGATTTTGAATACCGCAGCGATTTGTACGAATACGAAACAATAAGCTCGTTCGCGGACACGGTTACTCTTATCATTTCGGAAATGCTCAAAAAATCGGAGCTTTCACAGCTGCGCCTCGCGGACGATTGCAGCATGAATAAGATACACGAATTAAACGACGCGCTTGTAACAGATGTTGATTTAAGCGTCGGATTTGTTGACATGTTCCGCGAGCAGGCAAAGAAAACGCCCGATAAGACGGCGCTCGTGTTTAAGGAAAACCGATATACTTATAAGGAGCTTGACGAAATAACGGACAAGGTCGCGCAATATATCCGCTCGAAGGGCTTGGGTAAGGGCGACGTTATAGCGTCAATGGTCGAGCGCAGCGAATATATGACGATATGCTCTGTCGGTATACTCAAATCGGGCGCGGCGTATGAGCCGCTCGACCCGACGCACCCGTCGGAACGGTTACAGTTTATGACGAAGGACGCGTCGGCTAAAATGCTTATCGCGGACGGTAAGCTGCTTTCATTGATACCCGATTTTGAGGGATATATATTAAAAACTGAGGATATTCCAAAGCTTCCGAATGGCAACGCACCTCTCCCCTCACCCGGTCCGGACGATTTATTTGTGCTGCTTTACACCTCCGGTTCGACCGGTACGCCGAAGGGCTGTATGCTGACGCATCATAACCTTACCAATTTTATTCATTGGTTCCGCAGGATTTACGAAATTACGGAAAAAAGCGCGGAGGCGGCGCACGCAAGCTACAGCTTTGACGTGCATATGCTGGACATTTATCCGTTTCTGAGCGCGGGCGCGGCGGAGTATATAATCCCCGAGGAGCGCAGGCTCGATTTGGTATGGATAAACGAATACTGCGCGCAAAACGATATTACACATATTTCCCTGACAACGCAGGTCGCAAGAGCGTTTTTGACCTCTATAGACGATATTGCTCTCAAGGTCGTGGACATAGGCGGCGAAAAACTCGTGCCTTTTGAGCCGAGGGAGGGCGTTAAACAGTTCAACAGCTACGGCCCGACGGAGTGTACAATATTGATAACGGCGTTTTTGATGGATAAATATTACGACCCCGTTCCCGTCGGTATAGGCGTTGATAACGCGCGGCTATATATCGTTGATAAACAGATGCGTATGCTGCCGTTCGGCGCGGTCGGCGAGCTGTGCGTAGCGGGACCGCTCGTGTCAAAGGGGTATCTGAACCGCCCCGAGCAGACGGAAAAGGTATACGTTAAAAACCCGTTTGAAAGCGGCAAATACCG
>CANQQS010000133.1 GCA_947626045.1 uncultured Clostridia bacterium
AGCCGTGTTTTTTGATATACTTAAAAAAGAAAAAATTTTTTGCAACCTTTTGGGGTGTTTGTTAGTATTTATTATGAAGGGAGGGGGATTTAATGACGGATAAAGGGCTATGTACAGGTATGACCGACGAGGAAATAATACGCGCGCATTTTGACATGGTTTACCGCCTCGCGCTGTCGCAGACGAGAAATCGCGCGAACGCGGAGGACGTGACGCAGGAGGTTTTCCTCAGATTTGTCGAAAACCGCAGAAAGCTCACGAGCGCGGAACACATAAAGGCGTGGCTTATACGCGTCACAATAAACTGTTCAAAAAGCGTGTTTATGAATTCATGGTTCAAAAAGACCGTTCCGCTGACGGAAGAACTGACGTTCGATACCCCCGAAAAGAGCGAGGTATATTACGCCGTGCAGACCCTTCCTTCAAAATACCGCACGGTGATACACCTGTTCTATTACGAGGATATGAGCGTCGAGGAAATCTCGCGGTGTCTTTCCATGAACCCGTCAACCGTTAAATCCCGCCTCTTCAGGGGCAGAGAGATGCTCCGAAACGAGCTGAAAGGAGGTTATGACTTTGTTTAGGAAATACTACAAGGAAGCCAACGACTCGATAAAGCCGAGCGAGGATTTCGTAAACAGCGTTATACGTGACGCGAAAAAGCATAAGCCTCCTTTGCGCGCTCGTTACACGCAATACGCGGCTGTGGCTGCCGCGGCGGTCGTCGTCGTGACGGGAGCGGTCACGGCGCTGCCAATGCTGCAGAAGGCGCAGCGTGACGGCGGTGAGGGTATTGTGATTGAGGAAAGGGCGATGGAAAGCGGCTCAACAGCCGCACCCTCACAAAACGCCGTTCCGACGTCCGCACCGGAGACGGCAGTCGGGAACGCGGGGAATACGGCTCAGTCCCCCATACAAGAGCCGAAACAAGACACACCCAATACAAGCGAAAATTCATATCGCGTCCCCGACAACGCCGCGCCGCCGAAACGTGATTATTTCCCGACGGACGAGTCCGAACAGTATCACGGTTCGAATGATACGGAGGAAACCGAAAGCGCGCCGCAGCCGAACATACAGGAAAATGAAATGCAAAACATTGACGAACCCGCGCAGGAGCCGGAAGTTGAGAAAAACAGCGCCGAAGAAAATATGGATTCGGACGAAGGCGGCGGAAACAGCGGCGGTTCTTCGGGCGGTTCGAACGCGAAGGCGATACTCGGAGAGTCGGACGAGGTTATAAAGCAGGAAAACACCGCTCCCGAGGATATGACGCCGTACAGCGAAAAGCGTGATTTGTCGGGTATTTCCGAAGCCGACACCGAAGCGATCGACGACGCGGATATTCCGTGTCCCGATGGCTACTACTGCATAGACGCGTCGCCGAACGGATACACCTTCAAAAATGACGACGGCGCGGTAATATCGGTGACGATAAATTACGGCGGCGCAGACAGAGAGCCGTACATCACTGAGGAGGACGGAAGCATTTACGCGGTGTTTACATCGTTCGGACTGAGCGTGACGATTAACGCTTACGGCGCGGATATGGCGGCCGTTGAAGAGATTATAAACCAATTCAGATAAGGAAAGGACAGATTACACATGAAGAAGAGAATTATTGCCGTTACCGCGGCTTTGGCTGTGTCGGCAGCGGTGTTTACGGCGTTCGCATCGCCTGCAGAGGAGCTGCGCGACAAGGGGATACTGAGCGGCTACGAGGACGGTCAGCTTCACCTCGAGCGTACATTGACGCGCGCGGAGTTTACAAAGATTTTCTGCGACGCGTTTCTGACAGACGATGAAGTTAAAGCCGACGCGCCGGAATTTCCCGACGTTCCCGACGGTCATTGGGCAAAGGATT
Organism: uncultured Clostridia bacterium; assembly: GCA_947626045.1. Classification (GTDB taxonomy): domain Bacteria; phylum Bacillota; class Clostridia; order UBA1381; family UBA1381; genus Hominilimicola. Next base: position 1,865 of record CANQQS010000133.1, read on the forward strand.
ATATCGCGGCGGCGTACGGCGCGGGCGTTATTTCCGGCTTTGACGACGGCACCTTCCGTCCCGACGACACCGTTACATACGAACAGGCGGTAAAGATTATCATGAGCCGCCTCAACTATTCCGGCAGCGCGGCGTATCCCGAGGGTTACGTCGGCGGTGCGGTCGATATGGGAATTTCGGATAACGTTCACGCGCTCATAGGCGACACGATTACGCGTGAGGACGTTGTGTACCTCATTGACAACGCGCTTAAAAAGATAGAGGACGACAAGCGAGAGGCGGAGGAAGAAGCGAACAGCGACAGTATACAGTCGCCCGCTTACCTTTGGGGCGGCGGTTCAGGCTCGTCGGGCGGCTCGTCGGGCGGCAGCGCGGGCGGCAGTGTGCGTCCGTCGGCGGGCGGTTCGTCAGGCGGCGATAAATCCGGCGCGACAAGCGGCGCAAGCTCCGACAGCAGTGTCGGTTTTGAGTCGTCGGGCGGCGGCGGAAGCTCAATTCTGGCAAACGGCAATTACGCGCCCGCGCTCGCTCCGGAAGCGGAATATGACTATAATGGTTATTTTAATACGGAGGAGTACACGTCGGAGGACGAGAACGTGTTTAAAAACGCGCTCACATCTCCGTTGTCCACATTCTCCATTGACGCGGACACCGCGTCCTACAGCAATCTGCGCCGCTTTGCGCTCGGTTACGGCATGTTCCCGAAATACGGCTCGATCCGCACCGAGGAGCTTATAAACTACTTCACATACCACAATCCCAGACCGACCGACGGCAAGCCGTTCGAGGTGTCCGCCGAAACGGCTGTGTGTCCGTGGAACAGCGAGCATCTGCTCACAAAAATAGCGGTACAGGGCGACGAGCTCACGGAAAAGCAGCCGACAAATCTCGTGTTCCTTATCGACGTTTCGGGCTCGATGTACACGGCTGAAAAGCTGCCGCTCGTTAAAAAGTCGCTGCGTATGCTGCTTGACGAGCTTGACGAAAACGACACGATCTCAATAGTCACATACGCGTCGGGTACGCGCGTGGCGCTTGACAGTACGCCTGTAAGGGAAAAGGATAAAATACTCGAGGCTATTGCGTCGCTGCGCGCCGGAGGCGGCACATACGGCGAGGTCGGTATAAATCTCGCGTATCTGCAGGCGGAGAAAAATCTTATTGAGGGCAACAACCGTATAATACTTTGTACCGACGGTGATTTTAATATAGGAATGTCCTCGACGGGCGACCTTGAAAAGCTCATAAGCGAAAAGCGCGACAAGGGTATTTTCCTGACGGTTCTCGGCTTCGGTATGGGCAATTACAAGGATAACCGCATGGAAACGCTCGCCGATAACGGCAACGGCACGTACGCTTACATAGACACCGAGCGCGAGGCGAGGAAGGTTTTTGTGGATGAGATGCCGAAAACGCTTTACACAATAGCGAAGGACGTTAAAATTCAGGCTGAATTTAATCCGGCGGCGGTAAAGGAGTACCGTCTTGTCGGTTACGAAAACAGGATTCTCAACAACGAGGATTTTGACAACGATAAAAAGGACGCGGGCGAACTCGGCTGCGGTGCGACGGTTACGGCGCTTTACGAGATTGTGCCGGCTGACGGTACGGAAGTATCGGAGCTTAAGTACCGTTCGTCCGAAATTACGGGCGGCGCGGACGAGCTGATGACGGTGAAGCTGCGCTACAAGGACCCCGACGGCGATGAGAGCAAGCTTATCGAGATGCCCGTCGCAAATTCGGTGACGAGCGAAATGAGCGGCGACTTTAAGTTCGCGTCGGCTGTGGCGGAGCTGGGTATGCTGCTGAACGACTCGGAATTTATTGGCACGGCTGACTATGACAGCGTTATAAGCCTTGCTCGCGAGGGTGTCGGCGACGATCCGCTCGGGTTCAGGACGGAATTTCTGCACATAGCCGATATTTTGAAATACATAAGCGAAAACCGCGGAATGTCGCCGACGGATGATACGGATTTACCGTATTAAAATCTTGACACCGGACGCGCAAACTGCTATAATAAGTGTATACATTTTTTAACACATAAGGAGGATTTTATTATGGCAAAGTACGTATGTCCCGTATGCGGTTATGTTCACGAGGGCGACCAGCCGCCCGAGAAGTGCCCGCAGTGCGGCGTTCCCGGCTCAAAGTTCACGGTTATGGAGGAAGGCGCTCTTAACTTCGTTTGCGAGCACGTTATCGGCGTGGGCGCAAAAGGTAAGGTCGAGGACGATGTTTACGAGGGCTTGAAGGCTAACTTCGAGGGCGAATGCACCGAGGTCGGCATGTATATCGCGATGTCGAGACAGGCTATCCGCGAGGGCTATCCCGAAATAGGCGAGTTCTATATGAGAGCGGCTCTCGAGGAAGCAGAGCATGCGGCGAAGTTCGCGGAGCTTCTCGGCGAGGTTGTAACGCCTTCGACAAAGAAGAATTTGCAGCTTCGTGCCGAGGCTGAGTGCGGCGCGACCGCCGGTAAGCTCGACCTCGCCAAGCGCGCAAAGGAGCTTAACTACGACGCTATCCACGACACCGTGCATGAAATGGCGAAGGATGAAGCAAGACATGGTAAGGGATTCGAGGGACTTTTGAAGAGATATTTTTAAGCTTGAAATCGCAACGTTTCAGCGAGGTTAAAATATCCGCAAACCCTTGTATTACCTGATGTCAACGGGTTTTTACAAAAAATATTTGAACTTGAAAAATGGTTTTGCCGCGAGATTACGACAAAACCATTTTTTTGGATAAAAAAGTGTGTGAAAAAGTGTGTTTTGGTATTTTTTCACCCTGCGAAAAACGCAAAAAGTGTGTGACTTTGAACTGCCCCAGAATATACAGACAGTACAAAAAAGAGAGTCTATGGTAAAATAGTACCATTAAGCAACATACCGG
>CANQQS010000134.1 GCA_947626045.1 uncultured Clostridia bacterium
GCGATGGCAGAAAACTTCTTCTCCATACTGAAGGCAGAATGTATCCACAGAATGAAGCTGCAAACATTTGAAGAAGCTCGTGCAATTATTGATGAATACATTCATTTTTACAACTATCAGCGTATTCAGCTTAAAACAAAACTGACACCGCTTGAGATGCGATGCCGGTATGTTGCTTGAATGATACTATTTTACCATAGACTCTCTTTTTTGTACTGTCTGTATATTCTGGGGCAGTTCAAAGGATTACCCTACTTGTATTAATTAAGGAGGGAATAAAATGAGTCCGATTATTGTTGACAGCGCAAAGGTTATGTCTAAGGGACAAATTACGCTTACTGAGTGTTTACGATAATGCGGTCAAACTGATTATCCAGTATCCACAAATCGTGGTACTTTCTGTAATCGAGTTTCCACGCGTCCGCCTTCTGGTTTGTGTTCGGGTCGAATATGCGGATTTTGTCGGTCTTGGAAACCGCAATCGCCGTATCGCGAGCCTGAATGATCCAGTTAATAGCCTTTGCGCTCTCGTCCGCCTTAAAGCCGCCCTTTGTCTGGTCGGGTTCACCGGATGTCTTACCGTCATAGAATACAAACTTTGTCTGCATTCTCGCCGACGGTACCTTGATTATAGGCACACCGTCGAGCGTGCGTACCTTTGTGCTGACGTCGCCGCGCTTGAAGTCGCCGGTATCGAGAACCTTTGCGATTTCCTTTGAGCCTTCAAGGATAGCCGCCACCTGCATGGACATTGAGAGTACAAGCGGGATTTCGCCCGCTATGTCGTAAATCTTGTAAATGTCCTCACGCAGCTTTGTGAGAATGTCCGACGCATCCGGCGTATAGCTCTCTGTTGCCTTGCCCTTGTCAATCGCCTGTGTCGCGATAGACGAATAGCGGTAAGCGTCGATTTCGGGGATAACCCGTGTACGCTGAAACTCGCCCATAACGCTTGCCGCCGTAGCGACGAACGCGGTCTCGTCAACGTCCATTGCGTCAAGCTGGAACGTGCGGCCTCTGTCCTGCGTAAGTTTTTTCGTTTCCCACTCGAGCGTTACCGAGCCCTGCACGAAACCGTTATCGCGGTCATAGTTGCCCAGACCGTCCATTGATAATTTCGGTATTTTTACCTCATTGCCGCCGCTGTACTTTACTCTGGACGAATTAAGTTCCATCCAGCCGGAAGTTGCCTCGGCGACAACCTGTCTGTCAAGCTGAGTCTGTGTAAGTTTCGCAAACTCTAATGTGTTTATAGGCATTTATTTCACCTGTCCTTTCTTAAAATCCCTGTGTGATACTGTTTTTGATAACGTCTGCCATAGACGCGCCCGGCGGTGTTCCGCCGCCCGTTTTAGGTGGTTTGCCCTTGAGCCGCGTATTTACCGCCTCTTCAATAGCCGCGTTCCAATCTTTTGTAAATGCGTCTATATTCGCCTTTGTTTCCTCCGCGTCCTTGCCGCAAACGAGCTCCGCGAAGTTGTCGGAAACGCCGACCGCGCGAAGCTGTTTCGCTGCCTCATTCACGAGCATTTCACGGTCGAGCGCGGCTCTGTCGGCGTCAAATTTCTCACGGTCGATACGGAACTGCTCCTTTTCGCGTTCCTCTTTGCTGAGCTTTGCGAGCCTTTCCGCCTCGGAGCGTTCCCTATCCCAGCCTTCTTTTGCCGCCTTTACCGCCGCCGCTACCGCCTTATCGATGTCGGTCTGCGTGAATTTCTGCTCCGGCGCGGGCGGTTCTGTCGGGTCGCCCGGTTTGCCCGGCGTGGGCGGTACGGGAGGCTCCGTCGGTTCTGTCGGTTCGCTCGGCGTGGGTTCTGTCTTTGTAGGATCGTCCATAATAATTCTACCTCCTATAATTTTTTGTATAAAAATATGAGCGTTTTATCTTACCACGCCCGAAGAATATTCAATTTGTTTTGCTACGTCATACCCTCACATCCTTTTCCCAATCGATTGGGATTTTGGTATTATAAAAGCACGTCCGAAAACGTGCTTTGTAAACTGTATTTAGTTGTTAAATCCATTCTTAAACGCCTCGATTATTTGCGGGATGTTATTTTTCAGCGCCGGAACGAGAAACGGCTGCGGCGCATGTCCCGATGTGGTATAAAACCGACCGCCGCTGTAATACGTCCAGTGTTTTTTTGTCGTGTGCGCGACGGACTTATCACCCTGCGCGCCCGTTCCAAATTCAACATACGGCGCATACTCTACATTCGTTCCGATTACCGCGCTGTCGCCCTCAACCGCGCTTGTAATGCTATCCCTTAGTCGTCCCGTACTATCTGGACTGGGGCAATTCATCACCGCATCGGCGCGCACGACCTCGCCCGCCATAGCGAGCGCGTTTTGCAATTTTCCGCCGCTCACAAGGTTCTGCAGCGCGTTTACAACGCCGTCTACGCCCTCAATACTTATTTGCATAACCCTCATTCCTTCCATGCAAAAAGCACGTCCGCTTGAACGTGCTTATGCTGTATCTTTTATTAGCTTGCTTTCTTCTCAGCCTGCAACCGCTGTTGTTTTTTTGCTATAACCTTAGCTTCAAGACGGGCAATTTCAGCGTCTAATTCCTCACTTGTCATGTTTTTGATATAATCAGGAATTATACCTCTGTCATCTGCGACAAATACTTCTTTTTCCATCTCATTCCACCTCCCAAAAATCTATATCACTGTTATCCTTCAATTTTGTCAAAGCCTTTATTTGTGCATCAAATTCAGAAAACCCTTGTTCTATGAATTTTTCGATATAAGCAGTATATAACGTGTTTTCAATATTTTCATTTGCGTTATATCCAAAAATTTTACCGTTGTGACAAATAATAAAGCCTTGCTTATAGTTGTTTTTGTAACAAGCATTAAAGTCCGAAGCGCTCGGCGGCATACTATGTGGGTGTGTATGCAGAGCAATTATATTATCATGCCCTTTTAAGGCTTTCTTCATTGCTCCGGTATACGCAACCGCTCTTTCCGTTTGCTCATTTAAGGCGCTTATAATAACCTTTCCCGTATCGCCGTCAATCCAATACATATCCTCGTACAGAGTACCGCTCCTGTGCTTTAGCATTTCCTTTGCCTTTGAATATAATACGCGGTTTACTTCGGCGTTTGGCGTTAAATTGTCAAATTTACGCCGATACTCGCCGCTGTCGATATATGAGTTGTTTATAAGCGTTGACTTGTTCCTTCCGTACCGCTGATTTTCGAGTGCCACCGTATCACCCCTCATATTCATTATATCATTTTTCGCGGAATTGTCAACAGCTTTCGTCTCTTTCGTCCGCACCTCTTTGATGTGCGTTTCCATAGCCGCCTTTTGTTCCGGCGTAAGGCTCGCCTGCCATTCCTCAAACGTCATATTGCCGTCAACCTTGTAATTTTTGCCCGTTGCGGGGTCGCGCGCGATACGCGTTTTTGATATAGCGTCCGCCATGACAGTGGTACAGCGGCAATTCGGATGTATCGGAGGATAATTCACGCCCTCACGCGCGTCGGCGACGTCAAACACCTTGCCGTCCAGTCCGCCGCACGTTTCGCACGTCCGCTCCGACAGAGCCGCCACAAAACGGTATTTTTTAATACCTATTTCGTCATACGCCGCTTTTTGTCCCGTATTCATAAAATGCGCCGTTTCTGTCCGCACAAGCCGCGTAGTGGAATATAATACGCCGTCTGCACCCTCGCTTCGGACGTATTCCTCCAACTGCGCTGCCATACGGTTTACGCTGTGCCCCGCCATTATGCCCGTCGTAACGGTATTCTGTACCGCCTCTGTAAATCTGTCGTTGTGGTTCCATATACGGTCGCTGTAATTCGCACCGTTCCACGGTTCTCGTAATGCCGCGTCAATCGCGCGTGTCGGCAGGAGCGAGAAATCTATACCGCAGTTTAAGCCCTTCGCGATATTATACACATTCGTATAGTACGATTTTTGCAGCGTCCGAGTATAAAACAGCTTATGCGCCGCAACCGCCGTATTCGCAACACGTGTCATTTCCGCAAGTATGCGCGACTTCACGCCCTCTAAGCGGCTTATTCGTGCGCCGTAAGCCTGCGCGTTCACCCTCGCGAGTATTTCTGCGCGCCGTCCCGCGTCCGGTGTTTCGTCGTAAATCCGCATCAACTCGGCGTATGTCTTGTCGCGCTCTGCCGCGTTCAGCAGCTTTACCGCCTCGCCCTCGGGAATGTCCATAGCGGCATACGCCGAAAACGTGTCGCGTATATCGGCGTTTATAGCCTCAATCGCCCGTTCATACTCCGCTATCGTTTCTTCGGTCAGCCTGTCCGCGCCGTTCTGTAGTTCCTCTTCCAGTGCCGCCGCGCGAGCTGTCCAGTACGCCTTACTCCTCATCGTCGTCTACACTATATCGCCGTCTGTCGCCCTTCGCCGCCGCTGCCGCAAACGCTTCCGACTTTTCGGCAGCTTCTCTTTTAACGATTTCCGCCTCCTCTTTTGCGTCAGTCACAAGTCTAATCCTTCTGAGAAAGAATAAAGCTACAAAGGTTTATCATTGTATTTGTAAGATTACATAAATCATCATCATTACAGCACTGAGATTTCTCTGCCAATAGTTGCAGCTGTTGGCAGAGAATTTCTTTTATATCCAATTCCGGCACTTCCCTCACTCCTTCCCTATGCCGCATCCGTTGCCTTTCCGCCCCGCGGCTGTAATACCTTTTCCTTTGCGGGTGTAATAT
>CANQQS010000135.1 GCA_947626045.1 uncultured Clostridia bacterium
GGACGTGATAAACATCTCCTCCGAAGCCTTGTTGAAGCTCCCCGCCTCGACCACCCGCACAAATGTTTCAAGCTGCGTGTTATTCATTTTTACACCCACCTCCCAATTTTTTCGGCTATATTATATATATTATAGCAACACCTTCGGGCGGTAAGTCAATAGGATTTGGGGAAAGTTTATAAAAAGTTTACAAATATATCGTCCAAAGAAGGGGCAACGCAAATCACCCCTTCGGATTGTCGAATTTGAACCGTATTTCTATATCTTTATCCTGTCCGATGTAAATTTTATCAACCAGCATAAGCAGCGTATTTCTGTCAATATCGTCAAAACTGAGGATACCCTTAAGCAACTCGCCCATATTGCGCGTCGTTTTACTGCGTTCATCCTCCCTGCGAATTTCCTCAAGCCGTTTCTCATAAACAGCCCTTTCGGCTTTTATACCGTCGCTCATCTCCGCGTATTCCTCCGCCGAAATCGTTCCGCGCGCCTTATCCTTGTATAGGCTCAGAGCCGTACTCTTACAAGCCTCAATCTTTCTCACAAGCGACTCGGCAAGCTTGGCATTATTATTTTCGCTATTAAAAAAAGCGTCAGCCTCCGTCAAAATTTCCGACGTATCGATAGCTGACGCTAATTCTTTAAGTTTCTCTTTAACTACGCTCTCGACATATGACTCTCTGATGCTGTGCGAGGTACAAACTCCGAGCTTTGCGTTCTTCCTCCACCGACTGCATACGAGATACGTTCGCGTTTCCGATTCTCTTACAAAGCTCATACCGCCGCCGCAGTCCTTGCAGAATACCAACCCCGACAGCAGGTGCGGCTCACCCGCGCGTTTGCGTTTATTGTAGCCGCGCTTTGACAGAATATCCGCAGCCGCGTCAAAATCCTCCTGTGACACGATCGGCTCGTGGGTATCTCGGATAATGATCCATTCTTCACGCGGCAGACGCACCTTTTTATCCACCTTGTAGCTCACCTTGCGCGTCATATTCTGCGCGAGATGTCCGGCGTATGTGGGATTAGTCAGAATACGACGTATACTCGTATCGTTCCACGCCCCCGCCTGCCGAGCGGCGGTCAGATTCTTCTGCTTCGACGGTGTGGGAACGCCGTCCATGCTCAGCTTGTGCGCTATGCCGAGTATCGTTTCGCCCGCAAGGAAATCGCAGTAAATCCGCCGCACGTACACCGCCGTTTCCTCGTCGATAACAAGATGGTTTTTATCGTTCGGATCCTTTTTGTACCCGTAAGGCGGCTCGGAACCGATAAATTTGCCGCCGATCTTTTTGGTGGTAAGAGCCGTCCGCACCTTCTTACTTATGTCCTTCGCGTACATATCGTTAAAAACAGCGCGGAACGGCGTCATGTCGTCACTTTGCGCCGCGGTGTCTATGCCGTCGTTTACCGCGATATAGCGTATACCGTGCGCGGGGAAATACTTGTCTATGTACTTGCCTACCTCTATATAATCGCGCCCGAGGCGGGATAAATCCTTCGTAACAACGGTGTTTATCCTCTTGTCCTCAATCATTTTAATCATTCGTTTAAAATCCGGTCTGTCAAAGGACAAGCCGGAATAACCGTCGTCCGAAAACACCCCGACTACATTAAGCCCGTTTTTTTCGGCGTATTCCGTAAGGAACGCTTTTTGGTTCACAATGCTCTCCGACTCCGTAACCGTGCCGTCGTCGCGCGACAGTCTTAAATATAAAGCAGTCATATTATCCGCCACGGTTATCACCTTACTTTATTGATCAATATCTGCTTTATTATATCCTTAAGTTTTTTTCCGTTCGATGTGAATACGTATTTTACCCGCATAATATCACCCCCGTAATCATTTTATTAGAGGCGTAAATATAATATTCCTTATCCAAATTTTGTATCCGCCGGGGTGGATTTTGAAGCGGCAAAAGCGCACGAAGTACGCGTAATATGGGCGCTGTCACTTCCTGGAAAAATCGCGCCGGTAACGTCAGGAGCGATAATTAAAAACACTGTTATGAACATTATCAAGGAATTGGGGGTGTAAGATTTGGATTGGGAAAATAAAACAATCGGATTTGCCATGTGCGGCTCATTCTGCACGTTTTCAAAGGCTGTGGACGCGCTTGAGACGCTTACCCGCACGGGCGCGAACGTAATACCTATCATGAGCGGCATTTCCTACTCCACCGATACGCGTTTCGGCACAGCCGACCATTTTCGTTCCCGTATTCGGGAGCTTACCGGGAACGAGATAATCCACACCGTCAAAGAGGCTGAGCCTATCGGTCCGAAATGCATGCTGGATTTACTCGTCGTACTCCCCTGCACCGGCAATTCACTCGCCAAAATAGCCAACGGTATCGCCGACACATCGGTGACAATGGCGGTAAAGGCGCATCTGCGCAATCAAAGACCGCTCCTAATCGCGGTATCCACTAACGACGGTCTGGGTACCGCGGCAAAAAATATCGGCGTTCTTTTGAACTGCAAAAATGTCTACTTCCTGCCGTTTTCTCAGGACGACTACATAAAGAAGCCCACATCGCTTGTGGCGGATTTTAATAAGCTGACGGAGGCGGTCGGGGCGGCTTTTGAGGGGAGACAATTACAGCCCGTTTTGGGCTTTTAATATAGATTGCGCTCATGAGCACGCAGAAAAGCGTTTCCTTACGGAAACGCTTTTTGCGATAACTCGCTCCATGCGAGCCGTTTTTTATTCCCCTTTGATTCGCCTCAGTTCCTTTTCAAAAAACGCGGTATAATTCGAGAAATTTTGTACTTTTTCTTCTCCGTCCATAGCCTTGACGAGCGCGAGAGCGCGTTCAATTTCGGCGGCGGCATCGGCGGATTTGCCGTCGGCTTCGTAACATTCCGCTATTTTTTGCATCATCTGCAGAAGCGTTTCAAACGACAGCCATTTCTGCTTTTCAGCCGCTGTAAATTTCGCCTTGCCGGACAGAGTAAATGCCATCTCCGACAGCTTTGAAAAGTATATTTCGGGAATTTGCTCCAACGCCTTTACCGCGCTGTCCGTATCGCCCTTTGCTCTGTATGCGTACGCCAAGAACCTCAGCGCGTCATAGCGAATATCGCTTTCGGTTGTTTTGTCGATAAGCCGGCTTGCTGTGCGTATGGTTTCATCGGGATTTTTTGAGTAATCAAGCACATACAGCAGATTGTTCAGAAGTATATCGTTGTCGGGATATTTTTGTAATCCTTCCTCCAATATACGCCGTCCCTCAGCGGGATCACTTTCGCGCAGTTTTGCCGCCTCGCTGACATATCGCTCTATTTCCTCGTGCATTTCCGCAAGATTGTATGCAAAAATCTCGTCGGTCGTTACTCCGAAAATCCGCGCGAGTGTCGGTACAAGCGAAATATCCGGCAGGGCGATATTGTTTTCCCACTTGCTGACCGCTTGAAACGAAATCCCGACAAGCTCCGCCAGTTGTTCCTGCGTCATGCCGCTTGCTTTACGCAGTTCGCGGATTCTATTTCCTATTTGTAATTCCATAAAATCACCTCGTTAATTTTAGTAAAAGCGCTTTTCCGAAATTATTATATATGCCGAAGGAGTAAACGTCAATAACCGCATAAACGAGCGTTTTCAACCGGCGGTTGAGGATTTTACTGCGCTGCATTTGCTTTTTCTTCAAGCTCTTTTTCAAACGCCTTAAATTCCTCGCAGTCACGCATAAAATCAAAGCAACGCCACTGACGGATATTTCTCAAAATACGCTCATATTCATTGTTGTCGCCGTGGCGCGTTCCCGTAAACTCGAATTGTAGCTTGTCGAAGAAGACAGACGTGTACTTTAATCCCTTGTTCTTGTTGGTTTCAAAATCATCGGCATGACGCTCCGCCAGCTTTAGGCAGTTCATAGCGTTTTCGCTGTCTGCATTTAAGGCATATAATCTCGCCATATAGCGGTACACGTGCGCCAATTTACCGTTAATCAAATAATAATTTTCATCTTTAAACGGCAGCTTCAAAAGTGAGAGCACAGTATTATATACCGTCAGCTCATCGTCAAATGACAGCTCAAAATTGCCCATACCCATATGATGACCGCTTCTGCTTATCATATAGCCGCCCAGCTCCATAAGTAAATCCAATGTATTGCTCTGGATAATCATAGTTTTATTTTCACCCTTCGCGATCCATGCAAGAGTATCCTCTCTCGCGTATTTGCGCGGCGGCAGCATACGCGCGTACTGAGCCGCATTTTCGTCCTCGCCGATATAGCTGTACGCTCTGCATATGGTCTGAATTGCCGAAAATCTGATTGAATCGTCACGGCAGCCCGCGATTATTCGCTTGCACAGTTCGATTATTTCCTGAAAATCCTCCGCCTTGTCGGTAACGTGCGGCAGACTGCGCGCGAGATTATTCATAAATTCGTAGTTACTCGGATATTCAGCGAGAGCTTTTCTCATAAGCTCACATCTGCCTTTGTTATCGCCTTTTATCTGCAGCTTGCGGTACCTCCTGCGGTATTCCTCGGTTTTGCTGTCGCGGACGTCGTATTCTATGCCGAGCAGATAGTCCGCGGTAACATTAAATATTTCCGCAAGCATAGGCAGCGCCGTAATATCCGGCATAGACGTGCCGTTTTCCCACTTTGAAACCGCCTGCGGCGATATACCCAAATATTCCGATAATCTGTCCTGCGTTATTTTCTG
>CANQQS010000136.1 GCA_947626045.1 uncultured Clostridia bacterium
TCGTCAAACTGGTAAAGCTTGTCGCCCTTTTTAACGGTGTCGCCCTCCTTGAAATAGTCAGCCGTAATGTCGCCCGATTTCATCGTCATAACGTCATAGGAATCGTTCGGCTCTATCGAGGAAGAGCCTGTTATCGACTTCTTTATCGTGCGCTGTTCCACCGCTATATCGGTATACATATTTTTAATTTCTTCCGCTTCTCTTATTTTTGATTTTATGACGTTCGTAACTATAAGTGCGATTATGGCAAGCGCGATTATTCCGAATATGATCAGGCGCTTTCTCCTCTTGCGTTTTTTTGGATCTTTCGGAATATCGCTGCCGTCATTCTCCTCGCCGGCATCGTCCGAAAACATAAGACGTCCGTCTGCGGACTCCTCAGTTGTTTGTTCAACCGCGTCCGGCATATCCGTGCTTTCGCCGTTAGCCGTGCCTGTTTCAAGCTCTGCCATACTGTTTCCTCCCTGCTTTTTTATTTATGCGCTTTCCGGTGATGATATTGAGTAAGGATTATATCCTTGTTATTTTCTCTGAATTATTACTATTTTAACACTTTGTTATAAACATGTCAAGGCGCGCGGGCGTATTTGTGCGCTGTTTTACGCGCTCTTTTCCGCTTTTTACGCTGTCTTTTTCAGCAATTTTACGCCAAAAAGACATCATGTGATGTCTTTTTGATTTTTATATTTAAACCGCGTTTTCATTCGGCGCGGCGTTTCGGTTCATTCCGTTCATTCCGTTCATTCCGTGTCCGCCACGCATGCCGCCTGCCGCCGCGGAGCCGACGTTCGTTATCGCGTCGGACACTGTGAAGCTGTCCTTTTCTTCGCCGTTTACGTATATTGTGTACGTTTCGCCCGTCACAAGCTCCGACGACGAGAATATAAACGACTGATACGCGTTTTTGCCCGTGTGCGACGCTATTACAGTGCTGTTCGCTTTTTTGACTTCGATTTTCGTTCCCGCTTCCGCGTTTTCGGAAAGCGTGTAACAGAGAACATTCTGTGTCGATGCGCTGCCGGGCGCTTCAACCATTCCCGCCGCGCTCACAGCCGTAAGAGTGCCGCCGTTTACCATCATTGCGCCGTCGTGGTCGAGCGCGCTGTTGCCGCTGAACGTCGTGCCGTCAATCGTGACCGTGCCGCCGTCCATGACGATCGAACCGTTTGAGTCGATTCCGTCGCCCGTGGCGTTAATGTAGACTGTGCCGCCGTTTATCTGAATGTGGTGTTCGGTGCTGACTTCCGAGCTGTCACGGTTCATACCCATGCCGCCGCGCATACCGCCGCCCTGCATTTGCGGAGCCTGACCGTCCGGCATTTCGGGCGGCGTTTGACCGTCGGGCATCGGCTGTCCGTCGGGCGTTGTCATATCGCCTCGCATACCGCGTCCGCCATGACGCATTTCACCTGTGCCGTCATTCGGCGGCGTCATATCACCGCTTGCGGGACGTTCCGTACCGTTAGGCATCGTTTGACCGTCAGGCTGTACCATAGTCCTGCCCATACCACCGAACGTATTGCCGCCGCCCGCGTTAATACCGTCGTCACTCGCGGTGACGCTTATATCGCCGTCGTTTATCGTCATAACCGTCTTTGTTTCTATGCCCTCGGTTGACTTTGTTATATTCACTTTTCCGCCGTCAAACGTGAGGTTTCCGTGCGCCGATATACCCTTGTTGTCGGACACAATCGTTATATCGCCGCCCGAAATTTCCATGTCCGAAGTGCAGTGTATGGCGTGGTCGGTAGTTGTGAGATTAAGCGTGCCGCCCGATATGTCAACGAGCCAGTCAGCCTTTATGCCTTTGCTTGACGCGTCGCTTGCGGTGTCGGTTGGTGTTTCGGTCGGTGCTTCAGCCTGCGCGAACCGTCCGAAGCCTCTCGGGTCTGACGTTGACGACGCAACCTCGCCTGTTGTTGTTATATTCACCTCGCCGCCCGACACGTCTATTATCTCGCCCGCCTGCATACCGTCGCCCTTCGCGTTTACCGTCAGTGTGCCGCCCGACACGGCGAGCGTGTCGTTTACGTTAATACCGTCGTTTACGGCGTTTACCGTTATGCTGCCGTTCTCTATGTCAAGGCTGTCACTGCAGTCGATACCGTTATTGTATGACGCGTTTACGGTAAGTGAGCCGTTGCCCTTTATTTCAAGATTGTCACGCGACGTGATAGCCGCCTTTTCGTTCTCATCGCCCGACGTGTACGAAGCGCCGTCGCTTATGCTGTTTTCGGTGTCCTTACTTACGGTGATGTACACCTTGTCAGCGTTCTTTACATAAATCGCCGCGCCGTCCGTATTCGTAAGACTCATGCCCGAGAGCCGCAGCTTCGCCTTATCCTCGGTGTCAACGACTATCTGACCGTCGGTGCACTCGCCCGTAACGGTAAAATCGCCGCCCGACGTTATTGTTATGACCTTGTCCGCAACGCTTATTCCGTCACCCGTGACGCTCATTTTGTCAAGGTCAATCGTTCCGGTGTTTTGCTCCCACGCGTTATCTTCCTCGTCCGCGGGAGTTGTGATTGTCACTGTGCGGCTTCCCTCGTCCCACTCTGCGTCAAGTCCCAGAAGGTCGCTTATCGCTCTTACCGGTACGAGCGTCCTGCCGTTTTCTATAACAGGCGCGGTATCGAACGTGTACGTTTCGTCGTTTTTCGTCATGTCGCACGAGTCTATTGTCATGGTGATTGTTTTTGATTTTTTCTTTGACGTTATCGTTTTGCTGTCGCCGTCCCACTTCACCTTCGCGCCGAATGCTTCAAATATCGCGCGCATCGGTACCATTACTCTGTCGTTTATGATTTCGGGCGCGGCGTCAAGCTCTATCGTCTGCCCGTCGTACGTCACCTTTATATTGTCCGTGCCGCTTTCCGCAGCCGTGCACCCGCCGCAAAGCGTGACCGTGACCGCCGCCGCTGCCGCAATGCTTACCGCTCTTTTAAATGTATCTCGTTTCAAAACTATCATCCTCTCAATACCTGTATACGGTTTTCTTTTGACTAAGTTAATTATATGACCGTTTTCTTAAATAAACCTTAAAAATACAATTTTTTTATAAAACGTTCATCGTTGGAAAATGACGAATTTCGGAAAAATTTTTTAAAATCTTGCTAAAAATATGGTTTTTCTTTTAAATCGGTGGTATACTATCCACATAAGAACATCATAAGGGGAGAACCGAATGGGTAGGTTATTCAAATTTGCCGCCATGACGGGCGGCGCGTTCATGCTGGCGCAGGGCATAGACAGACGGCTTGAGGTTACGGATTACACCGTTACCTCGGACAAGATACCGATGTCCTTCGACGGCTTTAAAATAGCGCAGATTTCAGATTATCACAACGACAGCGTACCGGGCGTTACGGACGCTGTACGCGATATAAAACCCGATATTATAGTTTCGACCGGCGACCTTGCCGACGACGACGGCAGCTATCTTCCGGCGCTGCACCTGTGCGAGAGAATAGCTCCCGTCGCGCCGGTGTACGCCGTAACGGGCAACCATGACGTGTGGCGCGACGATTACAGCGATTTTGAGCGCGACATCGCGAATGCGGGCGTTACGACGCTGCACAACGAGCGCATAATATTGGAGTCGGGCGGCGAGAGTGTGTCGCTGTCGGGCATAGATGATCCGTTTACGCTTAATTCCGCAAAGGCAAGCGAAGCTGTGCGCAAGTGCCTTGCGAAAATACGCGGCTACGACGGTTACGACATACTTCTGTTCCACCGCGCGAACCTGTTCGACTGCGTTAAGGATCAGGGCTTCGACCTCATACTGTCGGGGCATATGCACGGCGGTCAGGTAAGGCTGCCCGGCGGACGCGGCATGGTCGCGCCGAAATCCGGCTGGACGAGCAGCAATGTGTTCTTCCCGAAATATACGGCAGGAAGGTACACGTCGGAAGGCTCGGAAATGCTCGTGAGCCGCGGTATCGGCAACCCGATGATAATACCGAGACTGTTCAACCGCCCCGAACTTACCGTTATAACGCTTAAACACGCAAACTAATTACAAAGGAGATATACAAAATGGAAAACAAAAGACCCAAGGTAGTTTACACGTGCTTCCCCGGGGGTAAGCACAAGGTGCTCACAATGAGTTACGACGACGGTCAGATATTCGACCGCCGCCTTATCGAAATTTTTAACAAGCACGGTATTAAGGGAACGTTTCACTTAAATTCAGGCATTATGGGCGTTGACGAGCGCCGCGTGACGCTCGACGAGGTAAAGGATCTGTACAAGGGGCATGAGGTGTCTTGCCACACACTCACGCACCCGACAATTGAGCGCTGTCCGCTTACGCTCGTCACGGAGCAGATCATCGAGGACAGGAAGCTGCTCGAAAAGGCCTGCGGCTACCCCGTAAGGGGTTTAAGCTACCCCAACGGCTCTTACAGCCGCGACATAATAAACCTTCTGCCCGCGTGCGGTATCGAGTACAGCCGCGTTGTCGGAAACACCGACGAATTCGGCTTCCCCGATAATTTCCTCGAATGGAAAGCTACCTGCCACCACAGTCACAACCTCATGGAGAACGCGCGGCGGTTCGCCGATTTACATAAGACGCAGTACCTTTACATGATGTACGTCTGGGGTCACAGCTACGAGTTTGACCGCGA
>CANQQS010000137.1 GCA_947626045.1 uncultured Clostridia bacterium
CTGACGGTGATACCCGCGTTCTCGTTCGTGACCGTGCCGCCGAACACCGACTTTACCGTTGACGTCGCCCTACGCACCGTATTCGGTATGAACCTGTCGCGGTCATAGTTGTCGGTTCTCGTCGCCCTGTCGTAGTCTGCTGATGTGCGGTACAAAAGTCCGCCTCGGCGCATATCCACGGCTATTTCGTTCAATAACATCTGTTCCGTGTACTCTACCCCTTGACGGTCATAAAACTGTTTAAGAGTGTTCAAGCGCGCGTCAAGCTGCGCCTTATACTCGGGTTTCTTCTGCAAAACCTCAATAGTTTTGTCCGCCGCCGCCTGTGCCTCGGGAGTGTCGATGTGTCCTACCTCGTGTAAAACGGTGTCCACGCGCTGCCCCTTGTTCGCGTTTATGTTGATGTCGTTTCCGCGTATCTCGCCCGCGTTCCACGACGGCATATCAAGTCTGTAATTTACATCGTAGCCTGTGCGCTCGTTTATAAGCTGCGCAAGTCTTGCCTCGTCCGTCATAGCCTCGGCATTGAGGTTAGCCTGTCTGCCGACGCGGAAATTTGACGCGGTATCGGCGTTCATGTTCTGCGCCTGTCTGTACGCTTTCGTTCCCGTACCCTGCGCCTTGCCCGCGTCAATAACGTCCTGCACCGCCCCCGCGTCTCGATACATTTGTCCGAGTCTGTTTGTGTCAGCTGCATAACCGACAGCCATAGGAACGCCGCCAAGTACGCCGCCTACAAGCGCGCCGCCTGCAAATTCTTCACCCATTCTTTTCGGGTTTACAACTGCGTCCTCATCATCGAGCGAGAACATCTGCTTGTCCTTATCCCATGATGCCTTGTCAACAAGGTTGCCTATCAATCCCTGCGTGTCTTCTTCAAGACCTTCACCGACAGAACTTTTTACAACTGTCTTTAGCGCTCTTTCTCCGCCCGGTATCGCCTCAAGACCGCCGCTCACCTCAACAAGTCCGTTTAGATAACCCGTAACGAGTGACGACAGAACCGCCGCCGTTTCGCTCGCACCCTTATTTTTTGCGTTCTCATAGTGACTGCCTGCCTCTGTGAGGAATGACAGCCAGAACGATGGTGTTTTCATCGCGTTTTGCGCTATGTTAGCAGCGGTATATCCCCATGTCGGAACACCGTTTATTGCCGCCGCTGCCGCGCTTCCCGCAAGCGAGCCGCCTGCAGGTACAAGACCTCCTGCACTTCCTGCCGCGCTTAAACCGCCGCTCATAAGCGCGATCGCCGCCTGTGCAAGAGCGTTTGTAAGAGTGGCGACGCCCTCTGTAGCCACATTCCAGCCTTTACCGCCAAGCTCTTCTGCACTGTTATATGCCGCGTTTGTATATCCCTGTTCCAGACCTTTATAGTAATTGGTTACTTTTTTCATAGGGTCATTATCGCCCAAAAAGTCAGTAGGTATAATAAGGTCTAAGCCTTGCATAAGTGTATTGTTGAACTGACCCATACCGCTCATCGCGCTGTTCCCGAGCCACTTTGTGAATTTACCGCCCCACTCGACACCCTTGCGGAAGTTCTCGACCATTTTACTGTCAAAAGAGTTTGGGTCGGTAAGAGGGTTATTCTGCATATGCCTAACGGCTTCCGTCCTCGCTTTCTGCGTCTCAACATCGGTCGTGTACTGCGCGCCCAAGCCTTGCCGCTCTGTGGCATCTATATCTTTGTTGTACTGCTTTTTATGCGTATCGTCGAGCAAGTTGTAGTACACGTATTCGCCGTAATTGCGTGCCTCGGCGTCGCTGCCGCCCTTGCGCTTAACGAGAGCCGTCATATCCTCGCGCGGAGTTTGACTGTTTATAACGCTGTCAACCTCCAAATCGGTAAAGCGGTATTTGCTGTTGTTTAAAATATCCTGCTTTACCGCCGCCTTGCGCCTTTGCGTCGCGGCGCTCGTTTCCGCGCTAAGCATATCACGCATACGCACGGGCGAAAGGCTCGCGCTCCAATCCTGCGCGGTCGGCTGTCTGCGTACCGACGGCGTGAACCTGCGCGCCGCTGAACCCGTGTTTAACAGCGACGGCGTAAACCTTCCGCTTTGCTGCTGTTTCTTACGCGCCTGATAATCATCGTAAAAGCTGCTGTTTTGCTTTTTCGTCTGCTTGTTCATAAGCATTGTAGACGGAGTAAATGTGGCTCTGCTCTGCTGCTTTTTGCGCGCCTGATAGTCCTCGTAAAAGCTGCTGTTCTGCTTTTTGGTTGACGTGCCGACCGATGAACCGCTGCCGGACGATGAACCCGACGACTGTTTAACGGCAGTTTCAGCCGCCTTCTTTGCTGCCGTTCCCGTCACTTCCGCCGCTTTCTTAACCGTTTTCGCAAGCTCGTCTAAAAAACCTGCCATGTGTTTTCACCCCGCATTTAGAAAATTCCGTTACTGATGTTATATTCATCAATCATCTGCTGTCTGCCCGCGTTGTCCCACTGTACCTGTGAGAGCAGCGCTGCCATTTCAGCGTACCACCGCTGCATCTCCCTCATAGTCGGGTATGTGCCGTCCTCTTTCGGAGCTATACCGACATACGCCGCTTCTTCTGCGGTAAGCGGTCTGTCAGGCTCGCCGTAACTGTGCTGTGTAATAAGGTTCTGGAATCTCTTAACCCAGTTATCCAGTCCTGCGCTCTCATTCGCAAGCCGCTGACTCTCATTCGCGAGAGCAAGCTCGTCCGCATACTGATTTGTGTAAATATCACTCTGCTTATTCCTGTTCTCGTAATACGGCGCATTCATGTTCCACTCTCTGTCGCTTTCAAGCACACCGCGGTTAAATTCCTTTGCTGCCGTGTCTCTCAAATAGTCATAGTAATTCGCTTGGTTCGTGTCGTTAAGCGCGTCGCGGTTCGCCTGATATGCCATGTTGTAGTCGTTCTTCGCGACGTTCATAAGACTTTCAAGCGCCGCCTGATTAAGCTGTTGGTCGTTGTACCACCTGTTGTATGAGTTCTGCTCAAGCTCGGGTATTCTGTCGCCCAGCTGCTGCATATAGTAATTTAATTGCTGTCCTGCCGCCGTCATGCCCGCGCTCGACCCGTAACCGCCCGTGTTCGCCGCCATTTGCGCGTATGCATCCTGATAAGCGCGGTTACCCTCTCTCGTGTAAGCATCGCGGTACGCGAGATAAGCGGGGTCGTCATACGGGTCATAATCCCACGCCTTACGGTTCATAATCGCGTCAAGCGCGTCGTCTATCCTGTCGCCGTAGTCGTTCTTCCAGTTTTCGACAACTTCCTGATTGCCCGTAATGCCTGCGTTATTTTTCGCCTGTCTGATTGCCCTGTCTATGTCAGACTGCCGTGCGTACGCCTTTCCGTCCTGAACATACGAAACGGGTACGTCTATGCCGCCGACGGTTAATTTGCCGTCCGTCCAGTTGACCGCGTTTCCCAACCCCTGTTGACTGACATAATCGGTAACAAGACTTATCGGATCGCCCGCGTTCGCGTATGCCGTATCGGTCAGCTTGTTTATGTCCTTCGCGTCCGCGTATGTAGTGCCGCCCGCGTTTGCGCTCGGCATAAACGCGTCTCTGCCGTCAATCGTAACCATGCCCGTTTGAGCGTTCCACCCGATACGGTCATTGCTTATGCCGCGAGCGTTTAATGTGTCGCGCACGCCGAGCATACCTTGATTTTTGAAATAGTCGCTGAGTGCTTTGTTTATAACGTCGCTTGACGCGTAGCTTACTCCGTCCGTCACGTTGTTGGGAGCAAGGAAGTTTTGACCGTTGTATGTGACATAACCGCTTTCGGGGTTAAAGCCTATAAGGTCATTGTTCAAGCCCGCGCCGGTCATGGCGTTTCTTACGCCCTGCAAGTTTCCGCCGCCCGTCATGGCGTTACTGTTACCCGTCATAGCGTTACTGTTACCCGTCATAGCGTTACTGTTACCCGTCATTGTGTTACCGCCGCCTGTAAGGCTCCCCTTGAGGGGAGCTGTCGGCGTAGCCGACTGAGAGGTGGCAACTCCGCCTGTCTTCGGCATAGTATTATATCCGCCGTAAGAGAGCGTACCCTCTTCGGGGTTGTACGCCTTATCCATTCTGTACTGCTTTGCCGCCGCCGCGAGCGCGCTGTTTTGTATAGCCATTTTTAAATACCTCCATTGTTACCTATCGGAATAAGCCTGTCACCGTCCGGCAGCTCTATCGGCTCTGCCCCTCCAAAGGCTTCCCCTTGAGCGGATATCCCGCCTGTACCGTCGCCGTAGGGGCGACCCTCGCGGTCGCCCGCAAAGGTTTGCGCCGCCTGCTGCTGCATCATCTGTTGCTGCTGACGCTGCTGTAATTCCTGCAGCTGCTCTATCACCTTTTCCTTGCCGTCAAAATTCATACACTGGAGCGCGATTATAGCCACGTCAAAATTCTGCGGTGAGAAAAAACCGCCCTGCCAAAGGCTTAATATGGTCTGATTGTTCATCTCTTTTGTAAACGGGTTTTCCCTCTGCGGTATGACCTTTATATCAAACTCCGCTCTCTTGTATTCCACGTCCACGACAAAACCCAAAGCGTCACGCTGCGGCTCCGCTCTCATGAGCATTGAGTTGTCGAACGACGCGAACTCCTTACCGCCTATCTCGTTCGTCACTCT
>CANQQS010000138.1 GCA_947626045.1 uncultured Clostridia bacterium
TCCTCGACGATGCTCTTTATGAGGTACGTTATCGTCGTTTTGCCGTTCGTGCCGGTAACGCCTATGAGCTTAAACTTCTTCGAGGGATTATCGTAATATTTGCAAGCCATTTCGGCGATTTCCTTACGCGAATTTTCAACGTACCACACAGGCACGCTCACGTCAAGCGCGTCCTCCGCGACTATGAGTGCCGCGCCGTTCTTTACCGCCGCCGCGGCGAATTTGTGTCCGTCCGTTTCAAATCCTTTTATACACACAAACACATTGCCGGGGAGTACGCTGCGCGAATCGTACGCTATGCCGGTAATTTCGATATCATCATGTTCTTCAAGCCATTTCGCTCCGAGGAGCTCACTTGCCAACATTTAAATTCCCCCTTTGTTTAATCCGAAGTAATCTGACGAAATTCTACGCCGATTACCGTAGCCGGAGCTACCTTTTCGCCCGCCTCGACGCTCTGCTTGACCGCGTACGCTCCGCCTACCTCGCTGTGTCCCGCTCCGATTACCTCAAAATTCAGTCCGCACGACGCGAGCGTGTCTTCCGCGTCATCAACCGAGCTTCCCGTCACATCCGGAACGGTAACGGTATCCGATTCGTCTCTTTTCTCCGTATACAATATTACGGTCGAGTTTTCGCCTATCATTACACCGGGCTGCGGCAGCTGGTCAACAACGGTGTCACCGTCGCCGACAACGCTGAAGTTCAGTCCCGCGTCGGACATTATTTGCCGCGCTTCAGACTCTTCAAGCCGGCGCGCGTCGGGTATTTCAACTCTTACGTCCGGCGTTTCATCCTCGGTGTACTGCTTTTCTATGCCGAGATAATTCATCGAATCTTCGATAATCTCGCCCACAAGCGGAGCTGCGATTGTTCCGCCGTACTTATTGTCCACCTGCGGTTCGTCAAGCATTACGAGGCATATAAGCTCGGGATCGTTCGCGGGAGCAAAGCCGATGAAGGATGCTATACGCTTTTCCTCCTCACGGTTGCCCTTTTCCGACGTTCCCGTCTTGCCGCCTATGCGGCAGCCCTTTACGTACGCGTTTTTACCCGTCGAGGTCGAGAGCGACACGACGGATTCAAGAATTTCACGCATTTTCTGCGACGTGTCCTCGGATATTACCCTCGCGACTTCCTCCTGTCCGTAGCTCTTTACCACGCCGTTTGTGCCGCGTATTTCCTTTACTATTCTCGGCTTCATTCTCACGCCGCCGTTTACGACCGCGGAAACAGCCGTTATAAACTGTATCGGCGTTATCTGAAAGCCCTGTCCGAACGAGCTTGTCGCAATGTCAACGTCGCTCATTCTGTTGTGATAATATATACTCGAAGCCTCGCCTACCAGTCCCATATCGGTTGTGTCGGTAAGTCCGAAGGCTCTGAAGTATTCCATGAATTTGTCCGCGCCCAGACGAAGTCCAAGCTCCATAAACACAGGGTTGCAGGAGTTCCGCACGCCCTCCACAAACGTCTGCGGTCCATGACCGTCGGTGTTGTCGCAGTTTATCTTTCTGTCCGCGACTATCTTAAAGCCCGGACAGTAAAAGGTTGAATCGAGGTCGACCGCGTGCTCCTCGAGCGCCGCCGCGGCGGTTATTATCTTAAAGGTCGAACCCGGCTCGTACGTGTCGGATATTGCCTTGTTTCTCCACATCTTGTTGCGCGCCGCCGCAACCTCCTCGTCGGTTAAAGTTTCTACCGTCTTTTTCGGTTTCGGAGTGGCGTCCTCGTCCTCATCATAATCATAGTCGGTTATGTCTTCAGTATACTTCAGCGCGTACTTTTCAAACTGCTCTATGTCGTAGGGATTGTTTACGTCAAAGTCGGGCTTTGTCGCCATTGCGAGTATTTCGCCCGTCTTGGGATTCATTATTATACCCGCCGCGCCTTCCTTAAGCTCATCCTCCGCGACGGCTTCCTCCAAATGCTTTTCAAGGAAGTGCTGGAGCGTTTCATCTATCGTCAAAACAACGTCGTAACCCTTTATTGCTCCGTTTATGTATTCAGCCTGCTGCGCCTTGAGCGTTGTGCCGTCGGCATTCTGATTCTGCTCGATGCTTCCGTTCTTGCCCATGAGCGCGTCGTCAAACGTAAGCTCTATGCCCTGTATGCCGTTGTTGTCATAACCCGTAAAGCCGAGTACGTGCGGCGCGACGTTAAACGGATAGTAACGCTTTGAGTCCTCCTCAAAGTATATGCCGCTGAACGCCTTTGCCGTTTCCGCGTCGTTGTCGGAGCTTAAAAGCTCCTTTACCTTATCCGTTTCATCGGTCGAAAGACGTTTTTTTATAACCTGGTACCTGTTGTTTTTTGTAATAAGATTTTTTATTTCATCGGGCTTCATGTTGATTACCGGCGCGAGCCTTGAAGCTATAACGTCGGCGTTGCCGTCAGCCTTAACATCCTCGGGATTGCATATGAGCGTGTTCGCCGAGGCGCTTTCGGCAAGCACTTTGCCGTTGCGGTCGTAAATGGTGCCGCGTGATGCGGTTATTACTCCCGAACCCTGCTGCTGCGCTCTCGCCTTAGAGGAAAGCTCCTCGCCGCGTATTATCTGCCAGTAACCGACGCGCAGCGTAAGAGCCGCAAGCGCGATTACAACGGCTACGGCAATGATTGTGCTTTTTTTGTTTATTTCGTTGAGTGACGGTTTCATTACCTCATTCCCTCTAAATTCAATTCACAGGACTTCCAAGAACTATTTTATGCTGAAAAAGTTTACAATATAACTTCCCGCGCCCTTAATAATGTTCATAATTCTGTTTCCGATGCCTTCTACCTCTCCCGCTGTCTTTTCGGTCATGTCGTCCTGCTTGACGTTTACGTAAATCATCTGGTATTTTTCGGGGCGCTGCATACCGAGCCGCGTGGTCGCCTGCTTTTCGATTTCCGCAAGGTCGACACTCTGCTCCATGTCAAAAACCATCTGGCTTGTAACGGATTCCGCGCTTGCCAGTTGCTTGCGCAGCGACTCAATCTTCTGGTCGCCCTCGTTGACAGCCACAAACTGTGATATCATAAAGCTTGCAGAAACAGCGACAGCCGCGACAACGCATATCCTGCGGATCATCTTATTCCTTAACGCCATCTGCTTTCTTGTCCTTCTAACTTGTTTTTTCTTACGTTTCTTTTGCGGGGGGCGCTTCGGGCGCTCCTCGGGCAATTTGTATGCCAGATTACCGTAATTCATATATGTCTCCTTAATGTTCTCAAAGCTTCTCCGCAATTCTCAGCTTCGCGCTTTTACTTCTCGGATTTTTTTCGCTTTCTTCGGAGCCGGGCAGTATTGGCTTGCGCGTAACAAGCTTTATCATGGGCTTGTTGCCGCACACGCATACGGGAAATTCCTTCGGACACGTGCAGCCCCTGCTCATTCTCGCAAATTCCTGCTTTACCATTCTGTCCTCAAGTGAATGGAACGTTATAACCGCGAGTCTGCCGCCGCTTTTGAGCGCGTCCGTGAAGTCCGAAAGCGCCGTTTTGAGCGCGTCAAGCTCACCGTTTACCTCTATTCTTATCGCCTGAAATATCCTTTTCGCGGGATGTCCGCCCTCGGCTCTCGCCTTCGCCGGTATCGCCGCTTTTATGACGTCCACAAGCTCGTACGTGGTTTCCAAAGGTTTTTCAGCGCGGCGCTTGCAGATAAACTCCGCGACACGCTTTGACCACTTTTCCTCACCGTACTCGTAAAATATGCGCGTAAGCTCCTCGCATGAGTAACCGTTTACAACGTCGCGCGCGCTTTTGCCGCTTCCCGCGTCCATGCGCATATCGAGCGGAGCGTCGTGCATATACGAGAACCCGCGCTCGGGATTGTCGAGCTGGTACGAGCTTACGCCTATGTCGAGCAGCGCGCCGTCTATCTTGTCAACCGACAAATCGGAAAGTATGTTTTTTATGCTGCTGAAATTGTCGTTTACAGCCGTAAATCTTTCCCCGAACCGTTCGAGACGCTTCGACGCGGCGGCGATTGCCTCACTGTCGCGGTCTATGCCGATAAGTCGGCAGGTGTCGTTTGAGGCGAGTATTCCGTACGAATGACCTCCGCCGCCGAGCGTCCCGTCAACGTACAAGCCGTTTTCCCTGACCTGAAGCGCGGCTATGCTTTCCTCATACAAAACCGAAATATGCCGAAAATCCATAACCGTTCTCCTTTTAAATATTCAGGTCGTACTTTAAAATACCCTCCATCATAACATCGTCGGAAAGCTCCGCCTGGTAGCGTTCCCATTCCTCGCTGTCCCAGATTTCAAGACGCGTATTCGCGCCGACAAGCACAACGTCCTTTTTAAGTCCGGCGTACTCTATGAGACGCTTTGAAATAGGCACTCTTCCCTGCTTGTCAACGTCCGCCGAGCTCGCTTTTCCGAAAAAGAGACGCGAAAACGCCGCCGCGTTCCTATCGGTCGCGGTCGGCAGCTTGTTTATTTTTTCCGCGAGAGCGTCCCATTCCTCCTGTGTGAACAGAAGCAGACACTTGTCGGACATCGAACGGGTGACATATACCGTTTCTGACATCTTTTCCCTTACCTTCGCGGGCAGAATAATTCTTCCGCGCTCGTCAAGCTGTCGGGAATA
>CANQQS010000139.1 GCA_947626045.1 uncultured Clostridia bacterium
TACCCGTCAATATTATAAGTAGTAACCTTCACTTCTGTACCGTCCACCAAAATGATCGACGCAGTCGGAGTCGCGTTCGTTGCAAATATAGAAATCGTCGGAATAGCCATAAATATAGTCGCCGCTGCTATCACAAATATCTTTTTCATGATAATTCCTCCTTATAATTGTGTATTATTTGTTACTATTATATCACAACAAAGAATAATTGGCAACAAATTCACAGAAACATTCTTTGACGTGTCAGTCCTCCTCCACACAAAAAAGCCTTGACAAATAAATCCCCTTATGCTAAAATAAATTCAAAGCAAAGGTGTTTCTTTCGTGGAGAAGGAGCGCCTTTTTTAGGATAATCGGACAAGAAAGGAATGTGCTGTTATGAACAAACAGGATATTTTGAGACTTATAGACGAGGAGGACGTGCGCTTTGTCCGTCTCCAGTTTACCGACATACTCGGCAATATGCGCAATCTCGCCATTACCACGTCCGCGCTTGAGGACGCGTTTGACGGACGCTGCATGTTTGACGGCTCTCTTATCGAAGGATTTGTAACGGTCGAGGAGAGCGACCTTTATCTGCGCCCGTGTCTTGACACGTTCGCGATTTTTCCGTGGAGACCGCATCAGGGCAAGGTTGCGCGTTTTATCTGCGACGTGTATAAGCCCGACGGCACACGCCTTGAAAGCGACCCCCGATACATTCTGCAAAAGGTGATAAAGGAAGCCGCGGACATGGGTTACACGCTTGAAATAGGGCCCGAGTGCGAGTTTTTCCTGTTCAACACCGACGAGCGCGGCGTACCCACGCTCGAACCGCACGACAACGCCGGCTACCTCGACCTTGCGCCGCTCGACAACGGCGAGAACTGCCGCCGTGAAATATGCCTTACTCTTGAGGAAATGGGCTATAAAATAGAAACGTCGCACCATGAGAAAGCGCCGGGACAGCACGAGATTGCGTTCCGTCACGACGACGCGCTCGTAACCGCCGACCGTCTTGTGACCTTCCGCACCGTCGTAAAGACGATCGCGAAGCGCAACGGACTTCACGCAACGTTTATGCCGAAGCCTATCGAGGGCGTCGCGGGCAGTGGTATGCACCTTAAAATGGCACTGATGAAGGACGGGGAAAACGTGTTCGCCGAAAACGAGAAGCTCTCCGAAACGGCGAAGCAGTTTATAGCCGGACTTTTAAAATACACGCCCGACATGGCATGCCTTACGAACCCGACCGTAAATTCTTACAAGCGCTTTATACCGGGTTTTCAGGCGCCGTGCTACATTTCGTGGTCGGAAAACAACAGAAGCCTGCTCGTGCGCGTACCGAGAGCCGCGGAAACCGGCGCGCCGTACGTTGAACTGCGCTCGCCCGACTCCACGGCAAACCCGTATCTTGCGATTGCCGCGTGCTTAAAGGCGGGAATAGAGGGAATAAAGAACTGTGAAAAGCTGCAGTCGGGAATTGACGTGAATATTTACACGCTTTCCGACAGAGAGCGCGAGGCGCTCGGTATAAGAAAGCTGCCGATAAGCCTTAACGAAGCGATAAGAATCGCGAAGCAGTCCGCGTTCGTGACGGAGCTTTTGGGCGCGGGATTTGTGACGAGCTACCTCAACGCGAAGGCTAAGGAATACGACGCGTACCGCCGCACGATAAACAGCTGGGAAGTGGAAAATTACCTCATACAATATTGATAAAAATAATATTGTAATGGAGGTGGTATACGGTGAAGCGTATAGCGCTCGCCTTTTCGCGCGCGGAAACGGCGGAAAAAATAAGAAGAATGCTCGATGCGAGCGGTTACGACGTATGCGCCGTGTGCCGTTCGAGAGCGGAGCTGGTACGAACGCTGTCCGGCATGGACGAAACGCTTATAATCATGGGTTACAAGCTGCCCGACGGTGTGGCTGACGAGGTGTACGAGGACATAGAGGGCAGACACAAGCTTATAAGCATCGTAAAAGCCGAACACAGCTCCGATATATACAATCAGGATATATTTGTTGTAACGCTGCCGATAAATCGGCAGATACTGTTAAACGCGATAGAAACCTTTGTCGGAATGATAGAGCGGACAAAGCACCGCAGACAGCGAACCGACGAGGAAAAGCAGATAATAAACAACGCGAAGGCATATCTTATGGAGAACCACGCCATGACGGAGGAAGCGGCTCACCGCTTCATACAAAAGCGAAGCATGGACACGGGCGCGAAGTTTATAGATACGGCGAGACAGATATTGGGCATATAAAAATTCACAGGGGTGTGGTTATATGAATAAATTCAAATTCACAAAAATGCACGGCGCGGGCAATGACTACATATATGTCAACTGCTTTGAGGAAAAGGTGGAGGACATAAACGCGACCGCGAAAAAGGTAAGCGACCGCCATTTCGGAATAGGCTCTGACGGTCTTGTTTTGATTTGTCCGTCCGACAAGGCTGATTTCCGCATGGACATGTACAACAGCGACGGCTCGCAGGCGGAAATGTGCGGCAACGCGACGCGCTGTGTGGGTAAGTACGTGTACGATAGGGGGCTTACCGATAAGACACGCGTGACGCTTGAAACGCTCGCGGGAATAAAAATTCTCGACCTGAACGTGAAAGAAGGCAAGGTGGAGAGTGTGACGGTGAACATGGGAAGTCCCGAGCTTGTGCCGAAAAACATACCGATAGACTCCGATAAGGAGCGGTTTATAAGCGAGGACGTCGAGGTTCTCGGCAGGACGTACAAGGTTACGGGCGTGTCAATGGGCAACCCCCATGCCGTGACATTCATAGACGATACGGACAGCCTTGAAATAGAAAAAATCGGGCCGTATTTTGAAAATCACAAGCTGTTCCCGAAGCGTATAAATACCGAATTTGCGCAGATAGTTGACAGACACACGATAAAGATGCGCGTGTGGGAGCGCGGCGCGGGTGAGACGCTCGCCTGCGGCACGGGCGCGTGCGCGACGCTTGTCGCGGCGTATCTGAACGGTCTTACCGACAACGAAGCCGACCTCGTTCTTCTTGGCGGCACTCTGCATATAAAGTACGACGAAAACGAAAACGCCGTGTATATGACCGGTCCCGCCGCGTTTGTGTTCGACGGGGAAATTGAGGTGTAATACTACGTTCGACAATTCGACGTAGGGGCGACCCTTGCGGTCGCCCGTTCCCAATATATCGCGGTGGGCGGATAATATCCGCCCTTACAATATCGTTGACATCGGGTTATCGCGGACGGGCGACCGCAAGGGTCGCCCCTACGACAAAATACCACGATATTAAAATTATATAAACATAATATGAAATATAAAAAAGGAGAAATAACAATGGCAAAGATAAACGACAATTACTTAAAGCTCCCCGGAGCGTATCTTTTTTCAACGGTAGCGCGCAAGGCGGAGGAATTTGCGGCATCGCACCCCGACAGAGAGCTTATCAAAATGAGCATAGGCGACGTTACGAAGCCGCTCGCGCCCGCGGTAATAAAGGCAATGAAAGCCGCGGCTGACGAAATGGGTACAGCAGAAGGTTTCCGCGGCTACGGCCCCGAACAGGGCTACGACTTCCTGCGTTCGAAGATAGCCGAGTGCGATTACAAGTCGCGCGGCATCGACATAGACATAAGTGAAATATTTGTTTCCGATGGCGCAAAGTCGGACTGCGGCAACATCGGCGACATCTTTTCGGTAGATAACAAGGTAGCGGTGTGCGATCCCGTATACCCCGTGTACGTTGACACGAATGCTATGGCTGGACGCGCGGGCGACTACGTGGGCGAGCATTGGACGAACCTTTACTACATGCCCTGCACCGAGGAAAACGGCTTTATGCCGGAGCTGCCGAAAGAAAAGGTTGACATTATCTACCTCTGTTTCCCGAATAACCCCACGGGCGTGGCGGCGACGAGAGAACAGTTAAAGCCGTGGGTAGAATGCGCGAAGGAGAACGGTGCGGTAATTCTTTACGACAGCGCGTACGAGGCGTTTATCACAAACCCCGACGTTCCCCACAGCATATACGAGATCGAGGGCGCGAAGGAAGTCGCGATAGAGTTTAGAAGCTTCTCCAAGACGGCGGGCTTTACTGGTACGCGCTGCGCGTACACCGTTGTGCCGCACTCGCTTAAAATTGACGGCACGGAGCTCAACTCGCTTTGGAACCGCCGTCAATGCACAAAGTTTAACGGCGTACCTTACGTGATCCAGCGCGCGGCGGAGGCGGTTTACAGCGAGGACGGTCGGCGCGAAACGAAGGAAGCGATCGCATACTACCTCAAAAACGCGAAGATTATCCGCGCGGCGCTCACCGAGGCGGGACTTACCGTATACGGCGGCGAGAACGCGCCTTACATATGGGCAAAAGCGCCGGACGGCTTAAAGTCGTGGGAATTTTTTGACAAAATCCTCGACGAAGCGGGCGTTGTAACGACCCCGGGCAGCGGCTTCGGACCGAGCGGAGAGGGCTTCGTCAGACTCACGGCGTTCTCGACAAAGGAAAATACCATAAAAGCCATGGAAAAAATCAAGGCAATTTTGTAAAATATCTCAGTAGACATAAGAGTGTC
>CANQQS010000140.1 GCA_947626045.1 uncultured Clostridia bacterium
TCGACGATTATAAGGTTGTCGTCCGTGCCGAAGTCGTCCATGAAGTCCGACACGATTTTTATCTGCTCGAACGAGCCGAGATAGCCGGTGCAGATTGCATCAAGGCGGAGATTGAGCCGCTTCCAGTGCGCCGAAATCTGCGGTATGTCGGACGTCAGGTCGCGGTACGTGTAGCCCTCAAAGCCTGTGCCGGTGTGCGTTGAAAGCACCGCCGTCGGTATGACGCACGTTTCTATCCCCATCGCCGATGTTATCGGCAGCGCCGCCGTCAGCGAGCATTTTCCGAAGCATGATATGTCCTGTATTGATACTATTCTTTTCATATGTTCCCCTACTCCCGTTTATTGCCTGATAATTCTACATCATTTTTGAGAATATGTCAATACCGATGGAGCGGCGGGAATTGAAAAACAGCGCTCCCGCAGGAACGCTGTTACAAAAAATTTAATCACAATAAGTGGAAATTTACTATTGAACTCAATTTATTTATAATAATTTAATTCGCCCCTCCGGCAATTTCTCCCGTATATACATCAACAAATGTGGCAGTACCTCGCCGTCCATTTCCAGGCCAACCCAATTCTATATCATAAACTATTTTATTAAGGGGTTCATAGTAAAATATATCAAAAATCGCATATTTAGCTATTGCTGCTTCAGTATCAACTCCTGCAACACGATAAGTGCGAGCGAAATCAGCAACAACGCCCAACGCTTCTTCACAGGTGACCGGATATGTACTAATAGTAACAATGTCGAATCCATGTCCCGCCCACGCCACTGAAGCTTCGAGAGCCTCAGACACAGCTCTTACGGGAACAAGTGCGCGACTTTTTACGATAGTTGCAGGAGCATCCAGATAAATACTATTGTTGTTTACAAGCATTTGGTTGCTTCCTATTGTCAATTTAATTAGCTTTCCGTCTTTTTTAGCTGTTATGGTTTTAGAAGAATCATTCCATTCAACAGTCGCCCCTAAGCTCTCAAAAATTTTTCTCATTGGTACCATTACGCGGTTGTTTTGCATGATTGGATCCACATCAAAATCAAGATATGTGCCGTTAATGTTTACATCAATTTTGCCGTTATATTTGCCTTCTGTATTGGCAAACACCGACATAACGGACATCACCGTTATTAATATGGTGATTATAACTACTGTAATTTTTTTCATATTTAATCCCTCCACGAATAAATTTTTATAATTATATTATACTCAATATATTGAGCATTGTCAAGAGGTTGAGTATGATAAAATGAATTTGGTGATAGAAATGATAAGCTACAAGCCGTTTTATGACACATTACTGAAAAAAGGTTTGACCGAATATCATATGATTTTCAAAGAGGGTTTTTCGGCGAATACGCTTCACAGAATGAAGCACGGCGAAGCGATAAGCACAAAAACCTTAGACGCGTTATGCTTCGCGCTTGACTGCGAGGTTTCGGATATAATTGAACATATTAAGGAATAGAAAAACAGCGTTCACGCGGAACGCTGTTTTTGTGTGTGGTTATTTTACAAGCGGACACATGCCGCCATTGCAGTCCCGGACGAATGTTCGGACGGTCTAAATGTTTTTAAAATTGTATTGAATTTTCGGAAAAATGTGGTATAATAAAAGTATCATATTATGCAATAAGGACAACGGGAATTAAAAGTTAGGAGTGGTAATCATGACTACGGATGAAAAATTTGATTTAATTCTAAACGAAATACAAAGCATGAAACAGGATATTGCGGCATTAAAGCACAGTAATCTGCAAACACAAATGACGCTTGAAAATACTGTTAATAAATGTATTCAGGTTATGGGAGAAGGTTTTGAATTGAACGCCGAAAGGCTTGACCGTTTCAATCTCGAATCAATTAAAAATCAATCCGAATTGTCATATATGATAGCGAAAGCGACAAACGAAAAGGTTGACATGTTGATTGAACAGTTAAAGAAATCGGCATAACAAGTAAATATTGCAAGGTGTAAAGTCCTATTGAGTTGTCAAAGGCTTTACACCTTTTTAAATTTGTATTGAATTTTCGGAAAAATGTGGTATAATAAAAGTACCACATTATTTTACTATCATAATTGTGTTCACATATTATGATACTACTTTTTTTAATATTATTTTTATGAATATTTCCTTTTGGGGAATATTCATATTTGGCGTTCAACATAATAGCTTTGTGTTTTGCAAAAAGCGCAGGCTGATATATGAAAATGCTTTTATGTTGAATGTTTAATTCCGAGTAGTATTCATATGTGATAGTAAAATGTGTGGTAACATTAAATCCAAGCCGCGTTTTTATGCGTGGCGCGGGTTTGTGCCACGCATTTTTATTTGTGCGGAATAATGCGGAAAGGAGGGACATTGTAGAATGAGCTTTATATGGATTTCTATTATAACAACGATTGGCGGACTGATTTTGTATGCCATAATTTCTGCCGGTGTTAAAGCGCCGGGCAATTTATTGCAATCTCGCTTTCAAAGTTTAGGCGATTTAAGAAATTACACATATTCTCAAATTGCCGAGCGATGCGGGTCTGCGTCATCCGTCTCTGCTTCTACAGATAAAGATGGGCGCAAAATCACAATCAGACAATGGATATCTACCGGCTATCATATCGTTTTGTTATTTGATGAAAACGAAAAATGTTTGGGTGTCAGCAGAGAAACAAAGGTATAACAGGAGCCAAATTGTATCATAGCATTAACAGATTTTACAAAAAACCTAAATGAGGCGGCAATTATGCCGTCTCATTTACATTTTTCAAAAGAAAACTCTCGACGCATTATGCTTCGCGCTTGACTGCGAGGTTTCGGATATAATTGAACATATTAAGGAATAGAAAAACAGCGTTCACACGGAACGCTGTTTTTCTATGTAATGTTAAATCAGCCCTTCATCGCTTCCTCAACAGCCACAGCCACCGCAACAGTAGCGCCGACCATCGGGTTATTGCCCATGCCGATGAGTCCCATCATCTCAACGTGAGCCGGTACCGACGACGAACCCGCGAACTGCGCGTCGGAGTGCATTCTGCCCATCGTGTCGGTCATGCCGTATGACGCGGGACCCGCAGCCATGTTGTCGGGGTGCAGCGTTCTGCCTGTGCCGCCGCCGGACGCAACGGAGAAGTACTTCTTGCCCTGCTCGATGCATTCCTTCTTGTATGTGCCCGCAACGGGGTGCTGGAAACGCGTCGGGTTTGTGGAGTTACCCGTGATCGAAACGTCAACGCCCTCGAGGTGCATGATCGCTACACCCTCGCGAACGTCGTCCGCGCCGTAGCAGCGAACCTTCGCTCTCTCGCCCTTTGAGTACGCCGTTTCCTTAACGACTGTAACCTCGCCGGTGTAGTAGTCGAACTTCGTCTGAACGTATGTAAAACCGTTGATTCTCGAAATAATCTGAGCCGCGTCCTTGCCGAGACCGTTCAGGATTACTCTCAAATCCTCTTTACGAGCCTTGTTCGCGCTTCTCGCAAGACCTATCGCGCCTTCCGCAGCCGCGAACGACTCGTGACCCGCAAGAAAAGCGAAGCACTTTGTTTCTTCTCTTAACAGCATCGCGCCGAGGTTGCCGTGACCGATACCAACCTTTCTGTCGTCCGCAACCGAACCGGGGATACAGAATGACTGCAAGCCAAGACCGATTTTCTCAGCCGCGTCCGCTGCCTTCGTGCAGCCGTCCTTTATCGCGATAGCCGCGCCTACGGTGTACGCCCAAGCCGCGTTCTCGAAGCAAATCGGCTGGATGCTTTTCGTGATGCCGTAAGCGTCAACGCCCTTTTCGTCGCAGATCTGCTTTGCTTCTTCTATCGAGGAAATACCGTGCTTTGCAAGCTCGGCGTTGATTTGATCTATTCTTCTTTCATAACTCTCAAATAAAGCCATTATATTTTACCTCCCTCAATTATTCGTGTCTTGGGTCGATGAGCTTAACAGCGTCGTCAACTCTGCCGTACTGACCGCTCGCCTTTTCGAGCGCCTCGTTCGCGTCCGTACCCTTGGCGATCATTTCCATCATCTTGCCGAGATGAACGAACTTGTAGCCGATAATCTCGTCGTTTTCGTCGATAGCTATCTTTGTTATGTAGCCCTCTGCAAGCTCGAGATAACGGGGTCCCTTTTTGCTCGTCGCGTACGTCGTGCCTACCTGCGAGCGAAGTCCCTTGCCGAGGTCCTCAAGACCCGCGCCGATGGGAAGTCCGTCCTCCGAGAACGCCGTCTGCGTACGTCCGTATACGATCTGGAGGAATAACTCGCGCATAGCGGTGTTGATCGCGTCGCATACGAGGTCGGTGTTGAGCGCCTCGAGGATCGTCTTGCCGATAAGAATTTCAGCCGCCATAGCAGCCGAGTGTGTCATACCCGAGCAGCCTATCGTCTCAACGAGAGCCTCCTGGATAACGCCCTCCTTGACGTTGAGCGTCAGCTTACAGCCGCCCTGCTGCGGAGCGCACCAGCCTATGCCGTGCGTAAGACCGGAAATGTCCGTAATTTCCTTAGCCTGTGT
>CANQQS010000141.1 GCA_947626045.1 uncultured Clostridia bacterium
CTTCTGTAGCTCAGTCGGTAGAGCAAGGGACTGAAAATCCCTGTGTCGGTGGTTCGATTCCACCCGGAAGCACCAAACCGCAGTCAAAGGCTGCGGACACGCGGGAGTGGCTCAGTGGTAGAGCGTCACCTTGCCAAGGTGAACGTCGCGAGTTCGAATCTCGTCTTCCGCTCCACTTTAATAGAACAAAAGACGCCTGAAAGACAAAGCGCGTCTTTTGTTGTATGCGGCGCCATAGCCAAGTGGTAAGGCAGAGGTCTGCAAAACCTTTACGCCCCGGTTCAAATCCGGGTGGCGCCTCCATCTAAGATGCTGCGGTTTAAGAATTTGCTTAGGCTGCGGTATCTTTTTTTACAGGTGATATGATATGAAACACGTAAAAAGAATAATTATAGTGCTTATTATTTTAACGATAGGCATAAGCATAATAAACGCGAAAACGGATTTTTTCCTTAATATAGGCACATACATACCCGCGCTCGAAGAGAGTTTCCCGCAGGCGGCGAATGTCATTTCCCGGGCGTCGGAGGGATTGGCGAGCCTCACTGACCGTATTCCGTCATTTGAAGAAATAAAGGCGATGATAAAGCACGAGGAACCGCCGATAGCCCCGTCGGACGTAGCGGAAAACGCGTATATAGAAAACAGTCCCATGCTTACGTTTTACCCCGAGGAAAACATAAGCGTGATAGTCGATTACAACACTGTTCAGCTTTTCGGCGTAACCGCGTCGAAGGACAAGGCGCATCTTGTCGTCAATTTTGTGGACGACAGCGGTGCAACGCTCGGTCAGACATCGTTCGCGGTTGACGGCAGCGGTATGTTCAACAAGACCATAGATATTCCCGAAAGTGACAGCTACACGCTCGATTTGTGCGTATACACGGGCAGTAAGGAGTTCGGTCAGTTCACGAGCTGGGTATATAATTATGTGACGCTGGAGCGTCTGCCGGGCGGCGGCTGGAATATTGAGGAGCCCGTTGTTTACCGCGATAATAAGCAGCTGTATGAAAAGGATAAGTCGGTTAAGGACGCGCTTAAAAGTACCGAGTCCGTTCAGTCGGATGACGCGGAGATAAAGGAAACAGCCGATAAAATAGTACGGCACGCCGATACCGATTACGAGAAGGTTGTAGCGCTGCATGACTGGGTATGCGAAAATCTTTATTACGATTCCGACAGCCTTGCCGAGGAGGGCATACCGCCGTACTACGCGCTTGACGTGCTGCACTCCAAAAAAGCGGTGTGCCGCGGCTATGCCACGCTTATGGCTGCGCTGTGCCGCGCGGAGGGTATACCGTGCAACGTCGTGACCGGCTACGCGCTCGGCGTGAGCGGCGACACGAAATGGACGGATGAAAATATCGCAACGGACGAGCAGAACCACGCCTGGAACGAGGTCTATGTTGACGGCAGATGGGTCATTGTTGACACGACATGGGACAGCGGCAACAAAATAGAAAACGGTATGTGGACGGACGGCAGCGTGTCGCATCTGTACTTTGACGCGAATCTGCAGTTCTTCTCGGCGAACCACAGAATAATCGAGTATTATAAAAGATGAAAATAGGTAATGTTACAACCGAAAACAATTTGTTCCTCGCGCCTATGGCGGGCGTTACCGATATTGCGTTCCGGAGCATTTGCCGCCGTTACGGGGCGGGTCTTACGTGTTCCGAAATGGTGAGCGCGAAGGGGCTTTATTACGGCGACAAAAAAACGCCGCGCCTTATGAAGGGCGCGGACGATGAACACCCGTACGCGATACAGATTTTTGGCTCGGACGCGGACATTATGGCTGAAATTGTTCCCAAGGTAACGGAATGTAAGCCCGATATAATAGATATAAACATGGGCTGTCCCGCGCCGAAGATAGTGAATAACGGCGACGGCAGCGCGCTTTTAAGATCGCCCGAAAAAATTGCTGAAATAGTGCGCCGCGTGGCGGACGTATCGCCTGTGCCTGTGACGGTAAAGATACGCAAGGGCTGGGACGGCGAAAGCGTGAACGCCGTTGAGGTCGCGAAAATCATAGAGCAGAGCGGCGCGGCGGCAATAACCGTTCACGGCAGAACGCGCGATGAATTTTACGGCGGCAGCGCCGACTGGGATATTATACGGCGCGTAAAGGAAGCGGTGAAGATACCCGTAATAGGCAACGGCGATGTGAAAACGCCGCGCGACGTGAAAAGAATGTTCGATGAAACGGGCTGCGACGCGGTTATGATAGGACGCGGCGCGCAGGGCAATCCGTTTTTGTTCAGACAGGCGGCGGAATACCTTGAAACAGGCGAGGAAACGTATTTTCCGTCGCCGAAGGAAAGGCTTACGGTGCTTTCGGAGCATTTGGATATGCTCATTGCCGAAAAGGGCGAGTATATAGGAGTGCGCGAGGCGAGAAAGCATATCGCGTGGTATATAAAGGGTCTTAAAGGCTCGGCAAAGCTGAAAGAAAAGGTGTTTACGATAGACAGCGCCGATGAGATGAGAAAGTGTATAAACGAATATATGATTGGTATGTAAAACCCCTCCGTCATTTGCTCCGCAAATGCCACCTCCCCTATTAGGGGAGGCTTACGTTATGCGGCGTTTGTCGTGAGGCTTCCTTATGAGGTGAACGACGCTTTAGCGTCGTAGGCATAGAGCTTTGCTCGTA
This sequence comes from uncultured Clostridia bacterium, assembly GCA_947626045.1. Lineage (GTDB taxonomy): Bacteria > Bacillota > Clostridia > UBA1381 > UBA1381 > Hominilimicola. The sequence goes on from CANQQS010000141.1 coordinate 2,657, forward strand.
TGCCGTAGCAAAGGAGCTGTCACACGCAGTGTGACTGAGGGGTTTATCCAGTCGATTGTAAGCGTCAAATTCACACGCTGCTGCGCTGACCGTGGGGGATCTTATCCTTAAACAGAATAGATATGCACCAAAGTCCCGCAAGACCTATAATCACGTAGATAATTCTGCTTACGAGCGCGTCCGCGCCGCCGAATATCGACGCCACAAGGTCAAACTGGAACAGTCCGACAAGCAGCCAGTTTATTGCGCCTATGATTGTTATTACAAGAGATGTATTGTCCATTTTCACTTGCTCCTTTATTTATTATTGCGTTTTTAGTCTGTCACGCCGAAGCAAAAATAAACATGGTAATATTTCCCTTTTTCCGCGCGTAAAATTAAGCGGGGTGAAATTTTTATGGGGAGAAAAGCCATGTTGTTTTTTTTAGCGGTGGTAACGATTATGGCCGTCACGTTTGTGTTTGTGTACTGCGCGGACGGCGAGGAGAACGACGAGAGAGTGAAATTTCTTGAGAGCTACGGCTGGAGGGTGGACAAAAACGCGGTCGACGAGGCGGACGTTATAATACCGAAGCCGTTTGACCGCGTGTACGAGAGCTATAACGAAACGCAGAAACGCGCCGGACTCGATCTTGAGCCGTACATGGGTATGCGCGGCAAACGGTACACGTACATTGTGACGAATTACCCGTGCGACGTAGGCTGCGAGGTGCGCGCGAACGTTATCTGCATAAACGGAAAATGCGTCGCGGGCGATATTATGACCGTGAGCGCGCGCGGCTTTATGCACTCGCTTCTTTACGATGACGCAAAAGAATGATTGATTTTTCCGCGCAAACATTGTATACTTATTTGCGGGAGTGATTTACGTTGAAACAAAAAATTCTCGATATACTGAAATCGTCCGAGGGTTACGTGTCGGGCGAAAAAATCAGCTCGCTTACGGGTATTTCCCGCGCGGCGGTGTGGAAGCATATAAAAAGCCTTAAAAACGCGGGCTACGAGATAAGCTCCGTGACGAACAGAGGCTACCGACTTGTTTCGTCGCCCGATTTGATTGACGCGGATGAGATAAAAAAGCGTCTTGACACGGAGTTTATCGGCAATAAAATTTACGTGTACGACGAGACCGACTCGACAAACGAGCGCGCCAAAGCGCACAGCGCGGACAGTGAGGGCGCGGTGTTTATCGCGGAGGTTCAGAACGGCGGCAAGGGTAGTCACGGCAGAGGCTGGGTCAGTCCGCGCGGCACGGGCGTGTGGCTGAGCGTGCTTTTAAAGCCCGACGCGGCGCCGTCGGAAATCTCACAGATAACGCTTGTCGCGGGACTTAGCGTGTGCAAAACGGTCGGCATGGGCGCGGGAATAAAGTGGCCCAACGACGTTGTGATAGGCTCAAAAAAGGTGTGCGGTATACTCACCGAGATGTCGGCTGAAATCGATATGGTAAATTACGTCGTGTGCGGCATCGGCATAAATGTGAACACCGAAGGCTTTGACAGTGAAATAGCACACCGCGCAACGTCGATGTATATTGAGAGCGGTGAAAAATACGAGCGGAACGAGATTGCCGCGCGGCTTCTGAATAATTTTGAGCATTACTACAAAAAATTTCTCGCGGAAGGTCTCAAAGCCGTGCTTGACGAGTACAGGGAAAGCTGCGTGACGCTGGGCAGGGACGTGAGCGTGATTTTCAAAAAAGAAACCGTTGCGGGCAAAGCCGTTGATGTTGACGAAAACGGCGCGCTCGTTGTTGAAACGGCGGACGGCGTTATACGCGTCACCTCCGGCGAGGTAAGCGTGAGGGGTATTTACGGGTATGTGTAAAATGTGTTGACAATTCGCT
>CANQQS010000142.1 GCA_947626045.1 uncultured Clostridia bacterium
AAGGAGATGCTGCAAATGGAAATGATAACCGCGCTGAGCGATAAATACAATGCTCCGGCGTGCGACCTGACGCAGTGCGGCTGTGTCGGTTACGGCTATGTTCCCGCGCAGATGATGGAGTCGGTTTACGACTGTGCCGCCGCGCTCGAACAGGGTACGATATTCCCCGAGCTTGCTCTGGATATAAACGAGTACGGAAAGGTGTGCAAGAAGTGGGGAGGTGTGCGCGGATGAGTGAGGAAGCTTTGAATCTGCTCAAAAAAATACAGCAGACAACATTCGCGTCATACGATATGCTGCTTTACCTCGACACGCACGAGGACGACAAGAAGGCGTTTAAGCTGCTTCAGTCGCTCGGCACAAAGAAAAAGGCTCTCATAGCGGAGTACGAGGATAAATTCGGACCGCTCATGCAGTCCGCCGTTCCCGAACAGGAAAGCTTTAACTGGCTCGACAATCCGTGGCCCTGGGAAAAGGAGGGAAATAAGTAATGTTCGAATATAAGAAATTTCTCGAATACCCCGTGAAAATCAAAAATACCAACCCCCGCCTCGCGAATATCATCATAACGCAGTACGGCGGACCGAACGGCGAGCTTGCCGCGTCGGTAAGGTATTTGTCGCAGCGCTACACCATGCCCGACAAGGTAAGCAAGGGACTTTTGACGGACATAGGCACGGAGGAGCTGGCGCACCTCGAGATAGTCGGCTCGCTCGTGTCGCAGCTGTCGAAGTGCGCGCCGCCGGAGGAATGGGAGAAGCTGCAAAGCTGGGAATATTACAGCGACAACGGCGCGTCCGTGTACCCGCAAAGCGCGCAGGGTTCGCCGTTTAACGCGGCGTCCATAGCCGTTACCGGCGACCCGCTCACGAACCTCTACGAAGATCTCGCTGCGGAGCAAAAGGCACGCGCCGTATACGACAACATTCTGCGCCTGTCCGACGATCCCGACGTAAACGAGGTAATCAAATTCCTCCGTCAGCGCGAGGTCGTGCATTTCCAGCGTTTCGGCGAAGCGCTCGACAAAATGCAAAGCGACCTGAAGCAGAAGAAGATTACGGGTACGGGTTTGAAAAAATGTAAATAAACAACAAAAAACGTCCGATATATTATCGGGCGTTTTTGATGAACAAAATATACCACATAAAACAATCACATTGTGTTTTGATATTCTTATTATCTTAATTGCGGAACAAATGCGCTCTCTTTTTAAAGTATATATTATTCAGCACGATTGATACAACAGTGCCGATTAATGAGCCTATCACAGAGCCTATCGTTGCGGGAGGAATGGTGGAGATGTTAAGTATAATTATTTGTATAATGATATATACTATCTGAACCCCGCAAGAGACACCGTACATTGCAAGCAGCTGACCGGGAGCGCCCTTTTTGTAATGAGCAAGCTGCTGACGCACAAATATGCCGAATGCCGCAAGTGCTATCAATACTATTCCGTATATAATATCCAATGTTTGGAGATTTTTGAAGAAAGAATAAATAATCGCAGAAGCGGCTTTTTCCTGGAACTGTATATCGTATATTTTTCCCGTCAGGTACATTATTCCGGTCACAACATTGATTACTGCTCCCGCGAAAAGCCCAAAGTATATAAGGAAATTATACCACTTCATCGGTAATTGCTGACCGTAGGGCGGTTGACCGTTGTAGTATTGATTATTGTTCCGGTATGTGCCGTTGTAATTGTTCATTCCGTTCGGTGGCATGCTGCCGTTGCCGGCTCCGTCCGGCTGTGTGTTTTGCGTATTGTCTGTGAATAGTGCACCACAGCTTGGGCAGAATTGCTGGTTATCGTCTTCTGCCTGACGTCCGCATTGTGTACAAAATTTCATGTTTTTTTACCCCCCTTAATATTAATACATTTCTTAATTTAATAACGCTCTGTCATTTGAAAATTCCTTGCCACTGAGAGGTTGGCGAATTTCTCAAGCAAATCGTCAATGATGAGCTTTTTCTTTCCCTCACCGCCGATGCTGTAGATTATACAGCCCTCGTGCATCATAATAAGCCTGTAATATTTATCGAGCTTTCTCCCAAAATTTACCATACGTAATTATACCATTATTTTGCTTTGTTTGTCAAGTATAATTACGGGAAATTGCGCTTTGTTTCAAATGATAATGTTGTTGCCGCGGCGGATATTGAAGCCGACTGGCGTGAAATGCCCTCTCAGCGGCACGAACGGTTATTGATTGAGCACGCAAATCATTGTATAATATATGTATACATATATAAACGGAGGAATATAAACGATGAAAAGAATTTTCAGTATATTCACGGCGCTGTGTATGCTGTGTACGCTTTTTACGGCGGTCCCGGCAAGCGCGGCGGATGTTGAGGTTTTGACGTTTGACGCGGCGACGGGAACGATTACGAGCTGCGATATGAGCGCGGAAGGCGAGCTTGTTATTCCCAATGAGATTGACGGCGTAAAGGTGACCGCTGTTGACGATGAAGCGTTTGCGGGCTGCGTGGGTCTGACAAGCATAACTCTGTCCGAGGGCCTGACACGTATCGGACAGTTTGCGTTCAGAGACTGCACTGGTCTTACAAGCGTAAACATCCCCGACAGCGTTACAAGCATCGGCGGAAAAGCGTTTTACAATACGGGATATTACAGTAATGAAGATAATTGGAAAAACAATCTTTTGTACATAGACAGCTGCCTGGTAGACACAAAAGAAATTAACGGCGAATACATCATAGAAAGCGGCACAAGACTTATTGCCGATTCCGCGTTTGAAGGCTGCCGTGGTCTGACAAGCGCGGAACTGCCCGACAGCGTTAAAATTATCGGCGAGAATGCGTTTGCGTTCTGTGCCGGACTTACGGGCGTAACCATGAACGGTGTTGTAAGTATCGGAGATCAGGCGTTTGAGGACTGCGCGGCGCTGGCGAACGCGGAACTGCCCGCCGGTTTGACAAGTGTCGGCACGGACGCGTTCAGCGGCTGTGCTGCATTGACGGAAATAACCGTTCCCGAAAGCGTAACGAGTATCAACTCGGGCGCATTTTCAGGCTGCGGCAGCCTGATTATCAAAGTTGACGCGAACAATCAAAATTACCTTGATACGGACGGAGTTTTGTTTACAAAGGATAAGCATACGATACTCGCTTACGCCAAGGACAAAATACAGCCCGAGTACGCTGTTCCCGACGGCGTGACAAGTATCGGTGATAATGCGTTTGATATGTGTGAAAGCCTTACGGGCGTAACGCTGCCTAACGGCGTTACAAGCGTCGGCGACTATGCGTTTCACGGCTGCGGATTAACAAGCATAGAACTGCCCGACGGCGTGACAACCGTCGGCATGGATGCGTTTATGTACTGCGAGGCGCTGACGCGGGCAACAATTCCCGAGAGCGTGGAAAGTATCGGCAGCGGCGCGTTTGACAGCTGCACGAGCCTGACGGACATAAGAATACCGCAAAACGTGACAAGTATCGGCGAGTTCACGTTTTACAACTGCGCGAGCATGAAAAGCGTAACTCTGCCCGAAGGTTTGACAAGTATCGGCCGAAGCACCTTCAGAGGCTGCGACGCTCTTACGGACGTGTATTATTCGGGAACGATAGCGGATTGGGATAATATTGAAATAGGCGAAGTCAACGATGCGCTGCTCGGCGCAGAAATTCATTGCAGCGATGACTGGGTCGACGACCTGCTCGGGTTTGATCCCGAAACGGGAACGATTACATATTGCGATGAGTACGACGCGGAGGGCGATCTTGTTATTCCCGATGAGATTGACGGCGTAAAGGTGACCGCTATCGGCGCGTATGCGTTCGAGTATTGCGAGGATCTGACGAGCATAACAATACCCGAGGGCGTTACAAGTATCGGGGACTGGGCATTTTCCGAATGTACAGGTCTGACAAGTATTACAATACCCGACAGCGTAACAAGTATCGGCGAATATGCGTTTGACAGCTGTCACAGATTGACGGGCATAACAATACCCGAAGACGTTACAAGTATCAGTAACAGCGTATTTTCCGAATGTACCGGACTTACAAGCGTAACCATACCCGACGGCGTGACGAGTATCGGCGAGGACGCGTTTTCCGGCTGCACCGCTCTGACGGACATAACCGTACCCGCCGGCGTGGAAAGCATCGGCGAGGGCGCGTTTTCCGGCTGCGGCAGCCTGAATATCACCGTCGCCGCAGACAATCAAACCTACTGCGATACGGACGGAGTTTTGTTTACAAAGGATAACAAGGCGATAGTTGCTTACGCCAAGGACAAAATACAGGCGGAATACGTTATTCCGGACGGCACGGAGACTATCGAAATCACCGCGTTTCAACATTGCGGGAACCTGACGGGTATAACCATACCCGCCGGTGTGACAAGTATCTCCTGCTGTTAGGCAAAGACTAAAAAATAATGTATCTCCCAAACCGTCACGGCAGCGTGTTAATGCCGCTGTTT
>CANQQS010000143.1 GCA_947626045.1 uncultured Clostridia bacterium
ATTTATGAAAGCTCACACAATATGGCGTCGGCGGAAAACGCTCTGAGCAAAATTTACAAAACGGTTATTACCGAAATTTTTGAACGGTATGAATGGCTTGATTTATATAAGTCTGTCCAAAGCTTCTACGAGAGAACGGAGCTATTCGGATATGTTACATACGATAAGCTGTTCAAAAACAAAATTACGGAATTATTCGAGGAATTTTGCGAGCTTTTCCCAAAGGTGGACAATAAGCAGATAAAGACGGTGATGCTGTATATTTTAAATAATCCGGAAAGCGATTTGAAGCAAAAAACCATAGCGTCCGCGCTTAATATAAACAGTACATATTTAAGCACGATATTTTCGGTACAGACAAAGCTTCGGTTTATTGACTATCTTACCGCGGTAAAGCTCAAGAGAGCGGGCTGGCTTTTGCAGAATACGTCGATGAAGGTCACGGAAATCGCGGCGCGGCTGGACTATAAGGATATAGGCTATTTTTCGAGAGTATTTAAGAAGCAGTACGGGGTAACGCCGACGGAATACAGGATCCCCGACGATTACACATATCAGATTTAAGGTGCTCAAAATGACTCTGCAGCAAATATATTACGCGCTCACGATAGCGCGGACAAAATCAATGAACAAGGCGGCGGAGCAGCTTTTTATATCTCAGCCGTCGCTGACGAACGCGATAAAGGAGCTTGAAAGGGAGACCGGAATTGCGATATTCAAACGAACGAACAAGGGCGTAATAAAAACCAACGAGGGAGAAGAGTTTTTAATGTACGCACGTCAGGTATATCAGCAATATGAGCTTCTCGTGGGTAAGTATTCGGATAAGAAAAATATAAAGAGAAAATTCTGCGTTTCCACTCAGCATTATTCGTTCGCCGTCAAAGCGTTTGTGGAAACCGTAAAGCAGTTTGATACAACGAAATATGAATTTGCGGTTCGGGAAGAGAAAACCTATAATGTCATAGATGATGTGGGCGGATTTAAGAGCGAGATAGGTATAATTTATATGAGTGATTATAACCGCAGAATTATTGAAAAAATGCTTCGGGACCAATATTTGGAATTTCATCGGCTTGTCGAGTGCAAAGCGTATGTCTATATGTGGAAAAAGCATCCTCTTGCGAACAAAAAGTCAATTACTTTAAATGAGCTGTGTGATTATCCGTGTCTGTCATTCGAGCAAGGCGAACAGGAATCATCGTATCTCGCGGAGGAGATCCTTACGGATAATGAATATCCGCGTACAATCAAAGCGTGTGACAGAGCGACCATGCTTAATTTAATGGTTGGCTTGAACGGGTATACGCTATGTTCGGGTATAATCTGCGAGGAGCTTAACGGAGCGGACTATATCGCCGTGCCGTTTGAGGACGACGACGCAAACCGTAACAGCACTATGGAAATCGGTTACATCGTTAAAAAGGGCAGCGTATTGAGCGAGATAGGCATGATATATATTGACGAGGTAAAAAGGTATTTGAACAGTACGAAAACGGAGGTTTAAAATGAACAGAGATACAGCATGGGAGCTTTTGAAAAAATATAATAAGGACGCGTTTCATCTGCGTCACGCGCTCACCGTCGAGGGTGTTATGAAATATTACGCGCGAACTCTCGGCTATGACGAGGAGTATTGGGGCATTGTCGGACTTCTGCACGATATAGATTTTGAGCAGTATCCTGACGAGCATTGTATAAAAGCTCCCGAACTGCTGCGTGAGGGCGGCTTCGGCGATGATATAATTCACGCGGTATGCTCGCACGGCTATAACCTGACAGTGGATGTAAAGCCGGAGCATATAATGGAAAAGGTTTTGTACGCGGCGGATGAGCTGACAGGTCTTATTTGGGCGGCGGCTGAGATGCGGCCGTCAAAGAGTACACAGGATATGGAATTAAAAAGTCTGAAAAAGAAATACAAAAGTAAAAATTTCGCCGCGGGATGTTCAAGAGAGGTGATTGAATACGGCGCGAAGCTGCTCGGCTGGGAATTGGACGATTTGCTTTGGAATACAATTCTCGCCATGCGAAGCTGTGAGAACGAGGTCTCACAGCAGCTTGAATATATTTAAGATTGCGGATTAACGTATATTGTGAAGCCGAGCTTGCCGGGATGTGGCAAACTCGGCTTTGTCTTTATATCCGCTGTTGAATTATAGCGGCAAAAATGACAAAATAATGGCAGCGATTTATGCGGGCGAGGCTGCGGTTGATGGGATTTTGAATTTATATGTTTCACACCTCATTAAAAATCTCTCCGTCAATCCCAGTTATCCTGTCAATCGGAACGGCGGTCTTATCCGCCATAATTACGGCTTGTTTGTATTCATCAACCCGTTTCACGCTTCCCGTCACGGTGATATATTCGCCGCCGGATTTCTTTTCATCAGGCAGGAAATATGTTATCGTAACATTCAGTCTGTCGGCGGAATGTTCGGCTAAAAACCGTAACTTCCTATTCAGTTCTGCTTTTACTTCCTCGTCTATGTCCGTCTGCGTATCCGTCAGCCTAGCAGCCTCCCTGACCTCGTCGCCGTAACCGGTCAATGCCGCGAATGCGGAAAACTGTGCCGCGCGGTCGGCGACAGACATCCGCGGATGCTTTGCCGAAACATGATGCGGCAGATTAATAATATCATCATATCTATGCTCATAATCATGTGTCATAACTATCACCTGCGCCTTATGCCCGCCAATCTGCGAATTGCGCTCGCGGGCAGTTGCGCCCTCCTGTAAATTCATACCCTTTACAACGGCGTTCTTACCCTCGTAAAATCGATGATATCATCCATACGTTATGTTGGAATAGCACCGTATATGATATCGCTGCTGGAGCAGTACAAGGCGAAACAGGAAATACTGAAGACGCAGCTCGGAGACCGTTGGGAAGGCGATAATCATGTGTTTGTTTCCGACGCGGGTCGTCCGCTGCACCCTGATACACCGGGAAGGTGGTATCGTAAATTCATAAATAAATATGGATTAACCGCCAGCCATCTGCATACGCTCCGCCATACCATGACAACGCTGCTCGCCAATAACGGTATAGATGATTCCACATTATCAAAGCGTCTCGGTCATTCAAACCCGAGTATAACACGCCGTATATATACTCATGTAAACAGAAGCGCGGATATGCGGGCTGAAAATAAAATAGAAGAATTGTTATTTCGGGAGGATGATTGATTCTGCTGCAGTCCGCGTAAATGCCGGATGCCGTTGATTTTTAATACCTGCGGGCAAAACGGGAGGTTGATAATAAAAACATCATTCTGATACTCATATATTGTGGGGTGTCCAAAACGGACACCCCGTATCATATCCCCTTCATCAGCGTATTGGATATTAGGTGAGACTTGATAATGAACGCATTACCAAATCTACGTCTTTGCTTTCAAGCTCCTGTATAATATGCAGGTATGTCTTTTGTGTAGTCGTCATGCTTGCGTGACCAAGACGGCGGGCCACGCTCGCAATCGAAACTCCGGCAAACAAGAGTAACGAGGCATGCGTATGCCGAAGTCCGTGAACGGATATAACTGGAATATTCGCGTTGCGGCAGTGACGGCTCAAAACATCGTTCACTGTGGAATTATATACGTTCTGCTTTACAAAAATGGGCTCGTCCTCCGGCAGACCTTTTATCAATTCACTGAATTGAATTACCGTCTGCCAATCAATCTGCACTTTGCGAACCGAAGACTGATTTTTGGTCGGTAAAAAGCCACCGCCATCCTTGTAATCCCACGTTTTGGAGATTGAAAGACTTTGATGAGAAAAATCAAAATCCTTCGGGGTTATCGCCAATCCCTCTGAAAACCGTATTCCCGTCTTCGCCACAAGCATAATAAACCAATCCCACGAAATTTCAGGGCCGAGCTCAAGTTCACTTAACAGCTTGTGAAGCTCAAATTGGTTCAGATATTTAATTTTCTTTTCCTTTGGCGTTTTACCTTTTATGATGGCTTTGCGAGTCGGATCCTTCTCTATGAGCCCCTCATCGACAGCATCCAAAACAGCGCCTTTCAACTGATGATGAAAATCCATTGTTGTTTGTCTTTCGTGACAATCAGCATAATCATTTAAGATTTGCTGATATGTAATTCTCGTGATATCACAAAGTCTTAGCGTGGGAGCCAGCCTTTGGAGCCATCGCTGCGTCATCAGGTATTTGTCCATAGTTACTTTCCTAATGGCACCCTGTTTGTATACCGCAATCCATTGCGCGTAGTAGTCACAAAATAGATCTGTTTGTTTAACTTTGTTTAACATTTTAACCTCCAGAATATATTAAAAATTCCTTACGCTGATGAAGGGTGATAAGGTTGTCAATGGAGCGGAAAAAGCTACCGATTTGCTTTTGT
>CANQQS010000144.1 GCA_947626045.1 uncultured Clostridia bacterium
GCGTATTTTGCAATAAATGTGAACAAAACGTAAACAATTAGCACTCTCTTGTTAAGAGTGCTAATTTTCTGTTGACTTTTCCGCAAAATGGTATTATTATATTCTTTAGACTTAATAAACAGAGAAAGGACATGATTTGACATGGCAAAGGGAAACATATCGGTTGACAGCGAAAACCTGTTCCCGATTATCAAAAAATGGCTGTACAGCGACAAGGATATTTTCTTGAGAGAGCTCGTTTCAAACGGCTGCGACGCGATAACGAAGCTTAAAAAGCTCGCGGGAATCGGCGACGCGAAGCTTGCGGGGGACGAGAAATTCAAGGTCGTCGTTTCGGTGTCGAAGGAGAATAAGACGCTTACAATATCCGATAACGGTATCGGTATGACAGCCGAGGAAATAGACAAGTATATAAATCAGATCGCGTTTTCGGGCGCGAGCGACTTCCTTGAAAAGTACAAGCAGGAGGACGACGCGGGCGCACAGATAATAGGTCACTTCGGTCTGGGATTTTACAGCGCGTTTATGGTAGCCGACAGCGTTGAGATAGACTCGCTCTCGTATATTGACGGCGCGAAGGCGGCAAAGTGGACGTGCGACGGAAGCATGGAATTTGAGCTTACAGACGGCGTGCGCACCGAGCGCGGCACAACCGTAACGCTCCATGTGGCGGAGGACAGCGAGGAATTTCTCGACGAGTATAAAATAAAGGAAATACTGTACAAATACTGCGCGTTTCTGCCGATAGAGGTCTACCTTGAAAATCCCGACAAGAAGGACGAGGAAAAAGAGGGCGAGGAAAAGGAAGAACCCAAACCCATAAACGACACAAACCCGCTCTGGATGAAAAAGCCGTCGGAATGTACGGACGAGGAATACAAAGCGTTTTACCACAAGGTATTTCTCGACTTCAACGAGCCGCTGTTCTGGATACACCTAAACGTCGATTACCCGTTCAACCTGAAGGGCATACTTTACTTCCCGAAAATAAACCACGAGTTCGCCGGTCAGGAGGGACAGATAAAGCTGTACAACAACCAGGTGTTCGTCGCGGATAATGTGAAGGAGGTAATCCCCGAATTTCTGATGCTCCTCAAGGGCGTTATCGACTGCCCCGACCTGCCGCTTAACGTGTCGCGAAGCTTTTTGCAGAACGACGGCTATGTTAAAAAGATTTCGTCGCATATCACAAAGAAGGTTGCGGACAAGCTGACAGAGCTGTTTAACGGCGACAGGGAAAACTACGAAAAATACTGGGACGACATCGACATATTTATAAAGTACGGCTGCCTGCGCGATGATAAGTTTTACGATAAGGTAAAGAACATCATTATATACAAAAACCTTGACGGAAAGTACATCACGCTTGACGATTATATAGGCACCAAGGAGGATAAGACCGTCTACTACGTATCGGACGAAAAGGTGCAGTCGCAGTATATAAAGATGTTCAGGGACCAGGGACTTGACGCGGTAATGCTGCCGAGCATGATGGACACGCACTTTATATCGTTTGTTGAAATGAAAAACGAGGGCGTGAAGTTCAAGCGTATCGACAGCGCAATCAATGACGTTTCCGACGAAAACGAGAAAGACGACGACGCGAAAAAAGCCGATGAAGCGCTGATTGAAAAATTCAAAAACGAGATAAACGACGACTCGCTTAAAATAGAGGTGCAGTCGTTAAAGGACGACAAAATCCCCGCGGTAATACTTTTAAGCGAGCAGTCGCGCCGCATGCGCGAAATGTACCGCGCCTACGGTCAGCAGGCAGCGTCAATGGCGGATATGTTCAAGGACGAGTTCACGCTTGTTTTAAACTCAAACAACTCGCTCATAAAGAAGCTCGGCACGCTGGAGGGCGAGGACGCGTCGCTTGTGATAAATCACGTGTACGACCTCGCGAAAATAAGCCACAGTCCGTTGAGCGCGGAGCAAATGACAAAATTTGTCGAACGCTCGAATAAGCTGCTGGAAAGATTATTTTAAGATATATGTAAAACGACCGTGCCTCGCAGGAGGCGTGTGGGTTGAAATTACAGGTAATGGAGAAATGGCTGATAAAAGAGAGTACATGAGATGTCCGATGATGAAAGACAATATTGACATCGGATACTGCATTGAATTACAAATGATTGCCGGCAAAGAAGTAAAACCGACAAAAGAGGAAGCGCATCTGACAGATTGGGACTGGGAAATTTGCAGAAATTGCATCAAACAGCGCTGTCCGACACCGGATATAATATCGGCGGATAATGAAAAATTTATCAACCAAACAGCAAAACCAATCCATTATAACGAGTTATGAAGTGAAGTAAAATTACAGAGGTAAAAAAATGAAATTAAAATATATCGGAGAGAGCTTCGGCGCTGTATCATTGACCGACGGGCAGACCTATATCGCCACTGTCAGCGATATAGGCTATTACAGGGTATTCGACGACAGCGGCGAGGATTATATGTATTTTCAAGACAACCCGCGACCGCTTGACGGAAGCAGTCCGGGCGGACGTTGGGAAATTGTCGAGGATATGAACGAGCGGGAGCGAGCTCTTTACGAAAAGCTAAAAACAGCCGTCGGAGCTAAAGAAAGAAATAAATTGCTTGAAGAAACATTGAAAATTTGTAAGGAGTATGCTGTAAAGTATGCAGACGAGATTGAGGCAGTTGTTCAAGCCAATTTGAGTAAATAAACCGTTTGTAAAACACAGTTTTGAACGCCCGTATAAAGGAGATATAAAAATGTTAGATGTAGATTGGTATGATGATGTTAGGCTAAAAGATGGACGTAAAGGCTGTGTTATAGAGATATACGAACACAAAGACGGAAACGGTTACGAGATTGAATTGTGTCCTGAACCCAATAATTCGAAAACAGTCACGGTGTCTGTTGATGATATAGCCGAGGTTATACGTAAAAATTAAATGCAATTTACAAAGCACATTCAACTGAATGTGCTTTGTTGTTTGTTATAATATTATTCCATCTCTTTTTCCGACTCCGCAATGCGGTACTCGTCCATCATCCGCACGCAGCCGTCAACGTCTGTGTGCTTGCTCAAAAGCTCGCTTATTATCTTTACCATATCGTCGGCGCTGTAGCCGACAATTCTTGACGCGGCGGTTGACACGCGCTGCTTTTCCCCGACCGACGGCAGTATATCCGTTACCATATGCGACTGCACGTTTGTGGTCTGACCGTTGAAGCAGCTAACGGTCGCGATACCCTCAAACGCGGCATTGTAATTTTCCGCTTCGGCGCAGAACGACAGAAAATCGAGTGCGTCCTGCATTTTATCGCTGTTTTTGTTCACCATCATCATATTTATGTTGCCGCCCTCAAACGTGCCGCCGTCAACGGTATCCATAAACACGGGCATCAGCGCAAAGTCGTCCTTCGTGTACTTGCCGCCCTCCTCCAAATCGGTGTAGAACCACGTGTCCCATATAAACGTCATTACGGCGCTGCCGGAACTCATTGCGGGGCTTATATCGTCCCAGCCCGTTTCAAGATAATCCGACCCGAACCAGCCCTTTTCCGCCGCGTCCGAAATCCATTGCGCCATATTCCTTACCTCGGGAATATCCGCATATGTTATCTCGTTATTGTTGAGCTTTTCAAGCGTCTCGGGGTTGTCGGCGAATATCGGGTCGAGCGCGAACTGCGGCATCCACGAGCAGTCCTTTGCGGGCCAGCATATCGGCGTGTAACCCGTTGCTGTGAGCGCTTCGCAAAGCGTGTTAAATTCAGCCTGCGTGGACGCGCTCTTAAGTCCCAAGCTGTCAAGCAGCGTCTTATTGTAATAACAGCCCGACACTGAATTTTCCCAGAACGGCAGCCCGAGAAGATTGCCCTCCGCGTCGGTGCAGTAAGCGCGCGCGCCGTCCGTCAAATCGCTTACCCAGCTCTCGTCGTTAAGGTAGCAGAAATTTCCCTCAACGTCAAGCCTGTTTAAATCGGCGTTGTGGAAGTGAAGGAATATGTCGGTCATTTCGCCGTTCTCGAGCCTTTCGGCAGCGGCGGCTTCGTATTGGTCGTCGTCAACGGAAACTATGTCGAGCTTGTTTCCCGTCGCCGCCTCGTACCGTTCAAAAATCTTTACCATATAGTTCTTTTGCAAATCGGTTTTTTTGCCCATTATCGTGAGTGTCACCGCATCGGGATTTTCGGGAGCGGTGTCCGTTCCGCCGCACGATGTTAAGATAAGCGCCGCAGCAAGCATAAGCGGCACTAAAGCGCGCAGTTTTTTCATATGTTCCACCCTTGTATTATATAATCATAGTTTAAATATCCATTATTACGGATATATGCTATACTGTTATAGACGCTGTGGATTAG
>CANQQS010000145.1 GCA_947626045.1 uncultured Clostridia bacterium
AACAGCGGCATTAACACGCTGCCGTGACGGTTTGGGAGATACATTATTTTTTAGTCTTTGCCTAACAGCAGGAAATATATGTAACGCTGTCGGGTATTATAATTGATGTATAATCACACTCTTTAAACACACCGCCGGCAATGATTTTACAACTATCTTTAATGTCACACTCGCCCGAAATATTATCTTTTGCACCAACTAAACAATGATTCAAATAAAGCAAATTGCCTTCCCAGTTTGATTCGTTATTATAATAACCTGTATCTTTAAAGGCATAAAATCCGACCGTCTCTACGCTATCCGGAATTGTGATTTCGGTTAAAGCATCACACATATAAAATGCCTCTTCGCCGATATTTCTAATTCCTTTTGGTATTGTGACATTTCTTAGCTGGCTGCGTCGATGAAATGCAAAATCCGCAATAACCTTGCAGTTATCTTTTATTTCACATTCGGTTATGTCAGGTTTTGAGTCAATCAAACAATTATCTATATACAATACGCCGTTTTCCCAATTTGCTTCATCGCTGTAATAACCGGACTCCGTCCCAAAGTCGCTATCGCCAAACGCCCGCTCGCCGATAGAAGTCACACTGTCCGCAATAGTAATGTTTGTCAGATTCTTACAATGTTGAAATGCTCCCGCGCCAATATTTGTTACACCATCATCTATAACAAGATTTTTTATATCCGAAAAATAATTTCGCCAAGGTGGATTAACCATGAGATAATATCCCATATCCCCTGTGCCGCTTATAGTGAGTGTTCCTTCGTCGTCAAACGTCCACGTTAGATTATCATCAATGTTCGCGCCGAATTTGCCGCTGTCGATAATTTCCGCGTTTGCGATAAGCGGTATGCACAGGAGCATTGTCAATACCGTCAGTACAAGTAAAATTCTTTTTTTCATGTTTTCTTCCTCCGTAAATTTATTTGATATGAATGTAACATTTGCGGGCGGCCAATGACCGCCCCTACGGCGGGCTGTCGAGGGCGCCAGCCCCTACAACACGCGATTTATAAAAAGCGAGCCGTAGGGGACGGCGCCTCGACGTCCCGCAGGTGAACGCGGTTCGCCCCTACGTTAGCCTCCCCTTGAGGGGAGGTGGCATCGCGAAGCGATGACGGAGAGGTGGCAACAAATTTTTAAGACCACCTCTCAGTCGCCTTCGGCGACAGCTCCCCTCAAGGGGAGCCACACCCACGCATCAAAAAAAGCGTGGCACAAATCCGCGCCACGCATAAAAAACGCGGCTTAGATTTAATGTTACCACACATTTCATTGTTATATAGAATACCGTCTTTGGTTTTCACATAATACGACTTCCATATATCAGCCTGCGTTTTTTTCGTAAAAAACACAGCCGTATTATTATGAAAGAAAAACAAGAATATTCCCCTTCGGAATATCCTATAATTAGGTATTAAAAAAACGGTATTATATAAAACTTATATAACAACGAAAATAATGTGGTACATTCATTATACCACACATTTCAAAAATTTCAACATTTTTTCGCCTACACGCGAAAATATTATAAATAACGGTTGTTTTTTTCGGCGGTATGTGGTAAAATTATAATGGTTAAATATGTAAAAAGGAAGTAACGCAATGAAGATATACAACACGCTCACAAGGCAAAAGCAGGAATTTGTGCCGATTACCGAAAACGAGGTAAAAATGTACGCGTGCGGACCGACGGTGTATAACTACATCCACATCGGCAACGCGCGTCCACTCGTTATTTTCGACACGCTCCGCCGCTACATGGAGTACCGCGGCATGAAGGTGACGTTCGTGCAGAATTTTACCGACGTTGACGACAAGATGATTAACCGCGCGAAAGAGGAAAACACCACCGTCAAGGAACTCGGCGAACGGTTTATCGCTGAATATTTCGACGACGCGAAGGCGCTCGGCGTGCGCGCCGCGACAATTCACCCGAAGGCGACCGAGAACATTGACGCAATTATTGATGTTATAAAAAAGCTTGAGGAAAACGGTTACGCGTACTGCGTTGACGGAGACGTGTATTTTGCGGCTAAGAAATTCGCGGGTTACGGCAAGCTGTCAAAGCAGCCTTTGGAGGATCTTGAAGCCGGCGCGAGAATTGAGGTCGGCGAGAAAAAGCGTGATCCGATGGACTTCGCTTTGTGGAAAAAGCAGAAGGAGGAGAGCGAGCCGGCGTGGGAAAGTCCGTGGGGTATGGGCAGACCGGGCTGGCACATCGAGTGCAGCGCGATGGTAAACAGGTACCTCGGCGAAACGATCGACATTCACGCGGGCGGTCAGGATTTGATTTTCCCGCACCACGAAAACGAGATAGCACAGTCCGAGTGCGCGAACGGCAAGCCGTTTTCACATTACTGGATGCACAACGGCTATATAAACATCGACAACCGCAAGATGAGCAAGTCGCTCGGCAATTTCTTCACGGTGCGTGACGTGCGCAAAAAGTTTGACGGCGAGGTTATACGCTACTTCATGCTCGCGGCGCATTACAGAAGCCCCGTGAATTTCTCCGACGAGCTTATGGAACAGGCGAAATCGGCTGTCGAGCGCGTGTATACGTGCATTGACAATCTCGAATTTCTGCTCGGAAGCGCGGAGGATAAGCCGCTCATCGAAACGGAGCTTTCGGAAAAGCTCGACGGGTTTAAGGATAAATTCATCGAGGCTATGGACGACGACCTCAACACCGCCGGCGCAACCGCCGCGATATTCGATATAGTGTACGCCGCGAATACGGAGCTTACGGGCGAGAGTTCGAAGGCAATAATAGAGAAAACGCTCGGACTTATACGTGAACTCGGAGGCGTTCTGGGATTGTTCCAGAAGCAGAAAAAGTCGATTGATGCGGAGGTTGAGGAATTGATAGAAAAGCGTAACAAGGCGCGCGCGGAGAAAAATTGGACTGAAGCCGACGCGATACGCGATAAGCTGAAGGAAATGAATATCGTATTGAAGGACACCCCGACGGGCGTGCAGTGGAGTTATGCGGAGTAAGGGAAATTATGATTTAGTGTACTTGATAGCCTTCCCCTCAAGGGGAAGCCATACGGCGAGCGGGCGCATATCGTGAGCCTCCCCTCGAGGGGAGGTGGCATCGCGAAGCGATGACGGAGAGGTGGCAGTGAAATTTTAAAACCACCTCTCAGTCGCCTACGGCGACAGCTCCCCTCAAGGGGAGCCTCACGTAGGGGCGAACCGTGTTCGCCCGTATAAACCCCTCAGTCACGCTACGCGTGACAGCTCCCCTAGTAGGGGAGCCTCTCGCAGAGCGTCGCATTTTGTAAGCCTCCCCTATTAGGGGAGGTGTCGGCGCAGCCGACTGAGGGGTTTTAGACCGCTAAATCACAATTCACCACGCAAAGGAACTAAAACCATGCAAACGAAACCACCCAACCAATACGCGCCGCTGCCGCTGGCGTACATCGGCGACGCGGTATACGAGGTGTACGTGCGTACGCGCCTTATCGCGGAACACCCCGACATGGCGGCGCATAAGCTGCACGTACACAGTATAAAATACGTCAAAGCCCATGCGCAGTCCAACAGCATACACGCGATGTTGTCGATACTGACGGACGACGAAACGGCGGTATTCAGACGCGGACGTAACGCAAAATCACCGACCGTGCCGAAGAACGCCGATCTTTCCGATTACCGTTACGCGACGGGACTTGAAGCGCTTTTTGGCTATTTGTACCTCGCGGACGAGAAGGACAGGCTTAACGAGCTTATGGCGTTCGCGTACGAGCACGCGGCGGACGAGCGAAACAAACAGTAAAAAACGGCGTAAAAACCGATTTAATAAAAATAACAGGAGGAAACGATATAATGGATGCAAAAAGAGTAACAGAGCTGTCCATAATCGCCAATAAGGTGCGCAAGCACGCGCTTACGGGCGTGTACAACGCGGCGTCGGGTCACCCGGGCGGCTCGCTTTCGATAGCGGACGTGCTTACATACCTCTATTTCGAGGTTATGAACATCGACCCGCAAAATCCGAAAATGGAGGGACGTGACAGATTTGTGCTGTCGAAGGGTCACACTGCGCCGGCGCTTTACGGAACGCTGGCGGAGAGAGGATTTTTCGATCCAGCCGAAATGAAAAATCTGAGAAAATTCGGAAGCTTCTTACAGGGACATCCCGTGTTGGATAAAGTCCCGGGCGTTGAGATGTCTACCGGCTCGCTCGGTCAGGGCGTGTGCGTCGCGGGCGGAATGGCTCTCGCGGCGAAGCTCGATAACAAGGATTACCGCGTTTATTCAAT
>CANQQS010000146.1 GCA_947626045.1 uncultured Clostridia bacterium
AAACGCTTTCCGAGGAGGATGTAAAGGAATTGAGGGCTATTTTCGACGACAGGGAGGAATAGGCTATGATGGCGGAAATATTCAAAGCCGCGCTTGTGACCTCGCTCGCGGGCGGCGCGCTGACGCTAAT
Source organism: uncultured Clostridia bacterium (assembly GCA_947626045.1). Taxonomy (GTDB): domain Bacteria; phylum Bacillota; class Clostridia; order UBA1381; family UBA1381; genus Hominilimicola. Next base: position 131 of record CANQQS010000146.1, read on the forward strand.
AATCGCGCTCGCGCACCCGTTCACAAAGCGGCGGTTCTCGGCGGGCTGGAATTATTACGTATGGCTTGCGGTAATGGTCGTCATGCTGTGTCCGGCGCGTATTTCGCTGCCGCACCGCATGCGTGAAGCCGTACAGCCCGCACCCGTGACCGTAACCGAAACCGACGCGGCGGCGACGGATAACGCCGCACAGGTGCAGGCAGCGGAAAAAACGGAAGCCGTGCCTGTAAACATTGAACCCGTGCGCGCGACGGGCGAGCCGCTCGGCGCGAAGGCGGACGACATATTGAACGCGCTCGCGTACATATGGGTCATCACAGCAGCCGCGCTTTTCGCGGCAAGGCTTACGGGTTACGCGCTGTTTTGCCGCAGAATGAGGAAATCCTCATACGTCACCGACCTGCCGCAGCTTGCGAGGTACACGAAACGGCGCGTGACAGTGCGCCGCTCGGGAGGTATCGCGTCGCCGCTTATAGTCGGCGTGTTCCGTCCGACGCTATTGATGCCGGACACGGACTTAAACGGCGAGCAGCTCCATTACGTGCTGCTGCACGAAACGACGCATCTAAAGCGCGGCGACATTCTCTACAAATGGCTTGCCGCCGTTGTGAAGTGCGTCCACTGGTTCAATCCGGCGGTGTATTTTATGGCGGCGCGCGTGAACACGGAATGTGAAATTTCATGCGACGCGGCTGTAACGTCGGGCATGACGCGCGGCGAGGAAACAGGCTACATCGATACCATTCTCGCTCTCCTTTCAAACGGCAAACGCACCGTTCCCCTCACAACGGGAATGACGGGCGGTAAAAGGGTTTTAAGGAGGAGATTTACTATGATTAAGGATAAAAGGGTAATAGGAAAAGCGACACGTGCGCTGTCAGCATGCCTCGCGGTCGTTATGACTGCCGCGGCGGTGTTTGCGGGCGGCGTGCTCGCCGACGGTGTACTCGGCAGCGGCAGTAATGACGACGGAAACGTTATAAAATACGAAATTTACGACGGTGACAGGCTGATTGAAACCGCGCACGAGCCGTTTATTTACAACGGTGACTACTATCTGCCGCTGCGCGAAACGCTTAACGGTTTCGGCTACACCGATATTTCCTACGCAAACGGCGTTGCGGCGGTAACTGTGCCGGAGGACGAGGAAATAGCTCCGATTCCTACGGGATCGGAGGGCAGCTATTTCAGATATTTCAGCTTTGACGCTAATGAGGGTTCTTTCACCTCGATAACATTCGGCGAACGTGAAATGTACGCGTCGAATAACCGTCCCGTAATCGTGGACGGCGTGATGTACGCGCCGATAGAAAGCTTTATGGCAATTATGCAGTATTATTCGTCGTTCGCGGATTTCAGGCTGAACGTTATAAAGCCGACCGACCCCGAAAGCTATTACGCGAAAGGCGAGGAGGTCGTAATCGGTACGGCGGCGGAGCAGGATAAATATACGAACGAAAATCCGAATAAAAAGGTAAAGCGCATCGTTACGGACAATAACGGTAAAGTCATTCTTGTTGTTTCCACTCAAAATCAGGAATTGGAAACAAAGCACAGGCTGTTTACAAATTCGTGGCGCAACATTGAAAATTTTACGAGGATATTTGAGGGCGTAAACTATTTAAAAAACTTCCGCGGTGAGGAATGTATTCGCCCCGACGAATGGGAGATAAATCCCACAGGAACCGATGAAGCATTTTTCGCGGTAATTACGGCTGCGGATTGGGTGACGTTCCCGACGAACGAGTCCGGCGACGAGATGAATGAGATAATTACCAATACATACGATGAAGTTTACGGTGCGCAGCAGTTTATCGGCGAAGGATTTTCGGTTAAAATCCCCGACAGCTGGAGCGGTAAATATATAGTTAATACGGATAAAGATGGCGATACAACAAGCTACAGCTTCATTCAAAAAGCAACCTATGATAAGTACGGAGCGGGAACCTTGTGCATAGTGGAACGTGTATCGCCGGAGACGGCGGACGAACTGCTGAATATGCTCGGCGGAAGTGAATTGCTGTACAGTGATGAAAATTATGCTTATATTTATGAAATTCCCACAGATGTGCAATACCCCGTATGGGCAGACCATGACGAAGAGGATGCTGCAATCGCGGCGGAATATGAAGAAATGTTCGGGCAGGTCGATGTTATTAAAAACAGCTTTGAATTGACCGATAATACCGAAACGACGCCGCCGTTTACCGATGAGGAAGTCGCGGCGGCGAGAGCAGTCGTGGAGGAATACTGGCGTGCAAAAACGGAACACGACAGAGTGGCTATCCTAAAAACTGTAACCGAACCGAAACGTGCCGATAATGTGGTATATTTTAGAGAGGGCGAAAAAATCACATTGAATGATATTCGGTATAACCCGTTTGATTCTGTGCGAACGGACTATATTGAAACCGGGCGCGGAAGCGTCAATGGGACAAAGTACGAGGACGTGATCGTGTTCCGCGTGGACTACACCGTAGATGATAAAGGCTATTCGGCATACAATGAAGGACCGTATCCCGACTGGCACATGATTTTAATTCGTGACGGCAAAGGCGGAGAGTGGCTCATTGACGACCAAGGGTATTAAAAACAACGACAAAAAACAGCCGCAGCTTTGCGGCTGTTTTTATATGGCGACCCGGATGAGGCTCGAACTCACGACCTCCAGCGTGACAGGCTGGCGTTCTAACCAACTGAACTACCGGGCCATTCCCGACATTTAAATATTATACATGTAAAACGGAGAAATGTCAAGCATAATCATAAAATTTTTTGCGCGGGAAATTGACAGAGCCATAAAATGAGGGTATAATATAAGAGTGGAAATTTACGGGAAGGGAGCGGCGGACATGGCTTCGATGATGGCCGGAACGGTTGAAACACTGCTTAAAAACAAAAAATACTCGTCGCTTCGTGACGTGCTTTCGTCGATGAACGAGGCGGATATAGCCGTTATATTTGAGGAAGCGGAAAACGACAGCATACCCGTGTTGTTCCGCCTACTGCCGAAAGACCTTGCGGCGGCTGTGTTCGCGCTTATGGACAGCGGCAACCAAGAAATGCTCATACGCGGCTTTTCCGACAGCGAGCTTAAAGAGGTATTCGACGAATTGTATATAGACGATGCGGCGGACATTGTAGAGGAAATGCCCGCGAACGTCGTAAAGCGTATACTCCAGAACACCGACCCCGAAATGCGCCACACGATCAACGAAATTCTGAAATATCCCGAGGACAGCGCCGGCTCGCTCATGACGACGGACTACATCAGCCTGCGCCCGAAAATGACGGTGAGCGACGCGAAAAAGCGTATACGCCGCACAATCGCCGACGCGGAAACGGCGTACATCTGCTTTGTGACGAACGACGACCGCACGCTGCTCGGCTACCTTCCGATAAAGGATTTGCTGCTCGCGGATGAGGACGAGCGCATCGAGGAAATAATGGACAAGACGATTATCTGCGTCCACACGCACGACGACAAGGAGGACGTTGCGCGCGAGATGAGCCACTACGACTTTGCCGCGATGCCGGTCGTTGACGACGAGAGGCGGCTTGTCGGAATCGTCACGTTCGACGACGCCATTGACGTAATGCAGGACGAGGTGACGGAGGACATCGAGCGAATGGCGGCTATCGCGCCGAACGAGGAATCGTACTTCAAAACCTCGGACATAAAGCACGCGCGCAACAGAATAGTATGGCTGCTTGTGCTTATGCTGTCGGCGGCAGTGACGGGCGCGGTGCTGCAAAAATACGAGGCGGCTTGCGCGTCGGTGCCGATTTTAATATCGTTCATACCGATGCTTATGAGTACGGGCGGCAACTGCGGCTCGCAAAGCTCCACAATGATAATACGCGGCATGAGCCTTGAGGAAATAAAGCTAAAAGATTTCTTCAGGGTCGTATGGACGGAGCTTCGCGTATCGGTCATAATCGGCGTGACGCTGTCGGTCGTAAACGGCATACGAATATGGATTATGAACC
>CANQQS010000147.1 GCA_947626045.1 uncultured Clostridia bacterium
TCAAACGCGGGCTGCGCGGCTGTTCACGCTATGAGCTATCCGCTCGGAGCGGAGTTTCATATTCCGCACGGTGAAGCAAATTACGCAGTATTTTCCGGTGTTTTCAAAACATATATGAAAATGAAACCGAACGGCGCGATAAGTCTTCTTTGCGGGATCATATCAAAAATACTCGGCTGTGACGGCGCGGAGGCTTTAGACGAGCTTGACCGCCTGCTTGACAGCGCGGTTTTAAAGAAAAAACGCCTCGGCGAATACGGCATGACAAGGGAGCAGATAACGGAATTTGCCGCGTCCGTAACGGAAAATCAAAAGCGGCTTTTATCGAACAGCTATGTACCGCTTACAACGGAGCAGATAGCGGAAATTTACGCCGAGCTGTATTGATTGGACTTGAGATAATGCTGAAAAAACAAAATATCACCAAGATTTCGGCGGCGGCTATGTTAGTGTCGGCGGCTATGATATGGGGCGGCTCATTCGTGGTCGTAAAAAGCAGTCTCAATTATGTAACTCCGATGTGGCAGCTTGTGTACAGACTTGCGGTGGCGTCAGTCAGTGGTATTGTGCTTTTTCTTACGCAGCTCAGGTATGTTTGCAAGCAATATATAAAACAGGGTATTATTCTCGGATTTATATTTGCTGCTGCACTGATATTCCAGAATTACGGCGCAAATGTCAGTACCGCAAGCAAATGTGCGTTTCTCACCGTAAGCTATGTGGCGTTTACGCCGATAATAGGAGCGTTATTTTTGAAGCGGCGGCTTACACCGAAAAAGGTAATAACCGTAACAATCTGTATGATTGGCGTGGGACTTGTTACACTTGATGAAAGCTTATCGTTCGCGGCGGGAGATATATTTCTTTTAGCGACAGGCGCGGCATATGCACTGCATATCCTGTATATTGATCGGTGCCGCGGCAAAAACGGCGCGATAATTATACATGTAGTTCAAATATGGACGGCTCTCGTAATCGCGGTTATTATGGCGGCAATGCTTGAACCGTTCTGCATAACGCAAGAAAAATCGTTTTGGGTAAGTATTGCATACTGCGGAATATTTGAGGTGCTTATAGGCTTTTTTCTGCAGTTTAAGGGTCAGCAGAACACCAATCCTTCACTTGCGGGAATTATACTTTCGTCCGAGTGCGTTTTTGCGTGGCTGTTCGGAGTAATATTCCAGAATGATCCATGCGATATAAAAATATGTGCCGGAGGATTATTGATATTTGCTTCGGCGGTTATCGAATCATTAAATAATAAATAAAAAGGAGATTTTAATATGACGGAATTAAAATACGCGCTTCCGGAAATCAAAACGGAGACGCTTCCCGGACCGAACGCGTCGGCTATTATCAAGCGCAGAGAAAACGCGATCCCGAACGCCATTAAATGCGGCTACCCGCTTGTTGTCAAGCGCGGCGAGGGCGCGATGATAGAGGACGTTGACGGAAATATATTTCTCGACTGGGTAGGCGGCGTGGGAGTTATGAACGCCGGCTACAGTCAGCCGGAGGTGATCGCGGCTGTTAAAGAGCAGTCGGAACGGTTTTTCCATGTGATGATGAATATAGGGACTCACGAGGGTTATGTCGCTCTTGCGGAGAAAATGAATAAGCTCGTACCCGTAAGAGGCGAAAGGAAAAAGACCATGTTTGTAAACTCGGGCGCTGAGGCGGACGAGAACGCGGTGAAAATCGCGAAGCAGTACACTAAGCGGCCGAATATAATCGTATTTTCCGGCGCGTTTCACGGCAGAACGGCTATGACGATGGCTATGACCTCAAAAAAGGCGTACGCCTACGGTATGGGACCGTTCCCCGACGGAGTGTACCGCGCGGAGTTTCCGTATCTCTACAGAAAGCCGAACGGCATGAGCGACGACGAGGCGGTAGAATACTACATAGAACGCTTTAAAGCGGTATTTGAGGAATGTTCGCCGCCGGAATTTGTCGCCGCGGTAGTCGTCGAACCGGTGCAGGGAGAGGGCGGATTTATTCCTGCGCCAATCGAGTGGGTAAAAGCGGTGAGAAAGATATGCGACGAGCACGGCATACTTCTCGTCGCGGACGAGGTACAGACAGGCTTTGGTCGATCGGGAAAGATGTTCGTGTCGGAATACTGGAAGGAAGCCGGCTGCGCGCCCGACATTATGACAAGCGCGAAATCCATAGCCGCCGGAGCGCCGCTGTCCGCAGTCACGGCAAGCGCGGAAATTATGGACTCATGCCGCGCCGGAACGCTCGGAGGAACATTTTCCGGAAACGCTCTCGCTTGCGCGTCGGCTCTTGAAGTGATTAAAATTATGGAAAAATATAATCTCCCGGGACGCGCCGCGAAAATAGGAATGCGGTTCCGCGAATTTATGCACACGCTCGAAAAATACGGAGTGATCGGCGATGTGCGCGGTATAGGCGCAATGACGGGCGTGGAGCTTGTAAAGGACGTTAAAACAAAAGAACCGTACCCCGAGCTTACGGCGAAGCTCATACAAACCGCCGCCCAAAACGGACTTATCATCGAAAACGCCGGAACATACGGAAACGTGATACGTTTTCTGTGTCCGCTCGTGGTTACGGACGAGCAGCTTGAGGCGGGTTTAAAAATATTTGAGAGCGCGCTTGCGGCGTCGTTAAATACTGTTTGAAGCTCTGAAAATTAAATTACGGCGGGAATGACGCTCAGCGGTGTTCCCGCCTTTTGTATTCCGAAATACTTTATCGAATATTAATTTTCATTTTCCCTCTCCAAAATCGGAGAAAATTTTTTATTGCTTGAATAAAATGAAAAACAGTGATAAAATAAAGGGCGTAATGTATAAGAAAGCCGTGGTAAAAATGAAAAAGGAAATCTTGATAACCGATTTTACGGAAGGAAATGTCACGCGGCAGCTGTTGAAATTCGCAGCGCCGCTGTTTTTGTCGAGTATGCTGCAGATAGTTTACAACATGGTCGACATGGTTATCGTCGGGCAGAAGCTTGGCGCAGTCGGATTGTCGGCTGTGTCAGTCGGCGGCGATGTTTCCAATTTCCTCACGTTTCTTGCAATGGGATTTTCAAATGCGGGACAGGTTATAATATCGCAGTACATAGGCGCGGGCAAGCGAAAGCAGATAAGCCGCTTTATCGGGACAATGTTTTCGTTTTTAACAGTTTGCGCGGCTTGCATAACCGTAGCTTGTGTTGCGCTTCGCGCTCCGATACTTCGTCTTATGAACACGCCCGATGAAGCGTTTTCCGAGGCGCTCGCGTATGCGACGGTGTGTATAATCGGCTTGGTTTTTATATACGGCTACAATATTGTAAGCGCGGTACTGCGTGGAATGGGCGATTCAATGCGTCCGTTCATATTCATAAGCATAGCCGCGGTCGTAAATCTTGTGCTTGATATTCTGTTTGTGCTCGTGTTCAATTTCGGCAGCATGGGCGCGGCGCTGGCTACGGTTATCAGTCAGGGATTGTCGTTCGTTTTGTGCGCGTCATACATATTCAAAAACAGAGAACGATACGAGCTGAAATGGTCGTTAAGAGATTTCCTGCGCTGGGATAAGCGTATGCTTTCGAGGCTCATCAAGCTCGGACTTCCTATGGCAATAAAGAACGCGTCGATACAATTCTCAAAGCTTTTCGTGAACTCATGGATAAATTCCTACGGAGTTGCCGTATCTGCGTTCGCGGGCATCGCAAACAAAATAAACAGCACGACAAACCTTATCTCGAACGCGTTTAACACAGCCGGATCTTCTATGGTCGGGCAAAACGTCGGAGCGAGAAAATACGACCGCGTCAAGAAGGTTATTCTTGAGGTATTCAAGATAACGACGCTTATCGCAATATTGCTGTCAATTTTGATAATAGCTTTTCCGAGACAAATTTACGGCTGCTTCACAAGCGACACATCAGTTCTTGAGATAGGCATAAAATACATTCCTATTGCCGTGCTGATATTCTTCGGAAGCGCCGCTCGTTCGGGAATGAACGCTTTGATAAACGGCAGTGGGAACTATATAGTAAACTTCGCGACCGCGATATGCGACGGTATAATACTGCGCATAGGGCTTGCGCTGCTGTTCGGACTCGGCTTCAAAATGCAGCACTACGGCTTCTGGCTCGGCGA
>CANQQS010000148.1 GCA_947626045.1 uncultured Clostridia bacterium
CTGAAATAAAGAAAGGATATTCAAATGGAATTTATAAAGGAACTCAAGTTTGACGCGTCGGGACTTATACCGGCGGTCGTTCAGAATATAGAGACAAAAGAGGTTTTAATGGTCGCGTACATGAACGCTGACACCGTTAAGCAGACCGTCGAAACGGGCAGAGCTACCTTTTGGTCGCGCAGCAGGCAGGAAGTTTGGGTAAAGGGCGCGACATCGGGAAATTATATGTACGTCAAGGAAATTCGCGTTGACTGCGACGCGGACTGCCTCGTGCTTCTCGTAAACCCCGCAGGCAGCGCGTGCCACACGGGTGAGAGAAGCTGCTTCTTCCGCGTTGTAAAGGACGGCAAGCTCGTTAAGGAAACGACCGTTCCCGAGCGCAGCGACGTGTTCGAGCGCGAGCAGGCAGTTGTAATAGACCGCAAGGCTCACCCCGAGGACGGTAGCTATACGAATTATCTGTTTGACAAGGGTGAGGATAAAATACTGAAAAAGGTTGGCGAGGAAGCGGCTGAGGTCGTTATCGCCGGCAAAAACCGCGATAAGGCGGAGATAAGCTACGAGGTAAGCGACCTTATCTACCACCTTACCGTTATGCTTGTCGATAATGATATGACATGGGACGATATTTATAGGGAAATGGAGCGGAGAAGGAATTAAACGACCGCAATCACAATACCCGCGATAACCACCAAAGCGCACGCTATTTTATACAGCGTGCGTTTTTCTTTGAACATGAGCCGTCCGCCGATAATCGTCACCAAAACGGAACACTGTTTTATGAGCGTCATCGTCACAACGGTGCTGTTTGGATCGGAATTTGCGATAAACAGCGCCCTGTCGCCTATCACGAACAGCACGCTCAATATTATAATCCAGTAGTTTTTGAATGAGTTTTTCCAATCAATTTTTGTTCGTGTCGCAAGTATGTACCCGAAATACAGCACGGTCAGAAACAGCATGTACCAGAACTGGAGCTGTCCGCTCGTCATGTGATTATTGCTCATAAGCACCTTGTCGAGCGCGCCCGACACGGCGTTACCGATACACGACACCGCCACGAGCGCGATATATACGCCCTTAGTGCGCTCTCCGCCGCCCTTTCCGGAGCGAAGGTTTACAAGCACAAGACCGATTATAACAAGCAGCATACCGACCGTTTTATTGACCGTGACCGCCTCGCCGAGTATAACGACGCCGATAGCCGTCGAAATAAGCACGCGCGCCATATCCATAACGCCGTACAGTCCGACGGGCAGCCTTTTTATCGCGTTAAAGCCGCATATCCACGCTATAAATATCACGAGCGACTTCACGGCTATGAGCCACATGTACCCGTAATCTATGCCGAACGCGTCGCCGGCGGTGGGGACGGTGAGGACAAAGCTGAAAAGCGTATAGAAAAACAGCACCTCGACGGCGCTGCTCTTCTCCATCGCCTTTTTCTTTATAACATCTCTCATGCCCTTGATTACGCCGTACAGGCATACAAGCGCTATCCACATACAATTATCCCTCCCACGGACGTATGCGGTACGTCACTCCTATACGCTCGCAGATAAGCGCGCATTTCTTTTCTTCTTCCTCCGTAAGCGTGGTGGAAACAGTGGACATAATGACGTTCGGGACGTATTTCTTTACGTTTTCCGCGAAATTAACCATCGCGTCGAACGACTTTATACCGAATTTGCTGCGCGTAAGTTCCAGATACCGCTCGGGACTGGGCGTGTTGAGGCTTATCGAAACCGTGTCTACCAACCCCTTAAATTCGGGCGCGGTGTTTCTGCCGTGAATTAAATCGGCAAGACCGTTTGTGTTGACGCGTACGGGCTTGTTGTACTTTTCCTTTATGAAGCGGCAGACCTCGAGCATATCGTCAAGCCTTTCGGTCGGCTCACCGAAGCCGCAGAATACTATTTCGTCGTATTTCGCTATATCGAATTTTTCAAATTCAGCCTTAACCTCGTCAACGGTCGGCTCCCTTTCGAGCCACAGACTGCCCGAGCCGTTCATTTCCTCGCGCGTCTGCCTTAAACAGAACGTGCAGGCGCACGGACATTTGTTTGTCATGTTGACGTATAAATTGCTGTGTACCTCGTAAAGTATTACCATAATTTACGCCTTCTTTCACTAAAGCTGGGAAAAGTATAACATATTATACCGCCGATTGCAAGCAAAAAAACCGCTCCGAGGAGCGGTTTTGGGGATTTTCTGATTTTATTCGGCTTTTTCCATATCCTTTGTAACGGTTACGGTTCTCGTGTCTTGATCCCATTCCACCTGGCTGTGCATACCTTCTGCAACGGCTCTTACGGGAACGACCGTTCTGTCGTTTACGAGTCTTGCCGGAACATCAAGCTCAATCGGCGCTTCACCGACGAACATCGTCGCGGAATCCACCTGCAGCGCTATGCTCACGTCGCTTATCGGGTCGTAGGAAACAACCGTTTTTGTATCCGGATCCCAGCTAATCTGCGCGCCGAGCGCCTCAAAAATCGCGCGCATGGGTACAAGCGTGCGTCCCTCCTCAATATACGGCTGCGTGTCGCCTTCGGGTATTACAAGAGTTTCTCCGTTTATTATAACCGTTACGGGTTCGTCGTCGGCTATCGCGGGCATTGACGCCGCGCCGAGTACAGTCATTGCCGCAACCGTCAGTGCTATAATCTTTTTATTCATACGTATTACCTCCAAAACATTTTCGCTTACAGTAAGTATATCATACAATATTGAATTTTTCAACAACAATTTTTACGCGGTAATTTTAAACAAAAATACTTGACAACACGGAAAAAGTGATATATAATATCTGGGTTCGCAAACTGCGGACAATCCTTGCCTGCGAGAGGCTTCGCAGGACTAATGTCCATAAGGAGGTGCAGAAAATGGCTGAAAAAATCATGAACAGCTATGAAACAATCTTTATCATTGACGCAACTCTCGACGAGGAGAACGTAACGGCGCTTAAGGATAAGTTTACATCGCTTATCGAGGCGAACGGCGAGCTTGAATCCGTTGACGAGTGGGGTAAGAGAAGACTCGCTTACGAAATCAATGACAGAACAGAGGGTTTCTACTATCTTGTAAACTTCAAGGCTGAACCGGAATTTCCGAAGGAGCTTGAAAGACAGTACAGGATAACTGACGGAATACTCAGAACAATCATTGTAAGAAAAGACGAGGAATAAGCCGAAGGCGAGAAAGCGGTGTAAGGAATGAACAAAGTAATTTTAATGGGACGTCTTACCCGTGACGTCGAAATGCGTCAGACGCCGAGCGGAGTTTCGCTCGCGAGATTTTCAATCGCCGTAAACAGACGCTTTGCAGGCAGAGACGGTCAGCAGCAGGCTGATTTTATAAACTGCGTGGCGTGGCGGCAGACGGGCGAGTTTATCGCGAGATATTTCCGCAAGGGCAGCATGATTGCCGTAGTCGGCAGCCTGCAGTCGAGAAGCTGGGACGGTCAGGACGGTAAGAGACAGTATTCCACCGAGGTACAGGTGGACGAGGCGTACTTTACCGGTTCGAGAGCCGAAACGGGCACAACGGGCGGCAGCTACGGCGGTAATCAGGGCGGCTACAACCAAAGCGCTCCGCAAAACAGCGCGCCGAGCGCGCCGGATTTCGGCGACGACTTTAACATGGACGGATTTTCCGACCTTGACGGCAGCGAGGACGATCTGCCGTTCTAACCCCGCATAAAATTTGATAAGGAGGAAACACAGATGGCTGAAAGAAGTGAAAGACCCCAGAGAGCAAGACGACCGAAGAAAAAGGTCTGCATGTTCTGTGTGGATAAGGTAGAGCATATCGATTACAAGGATACGGCAAAGCTCCGCAGATACGTTACGGAGAGAGGAAAGATTGTTCCCCGCCGTATCAGCGGTAACTGCGCAAAGCATCAAAGACAGCTCACCACAGCTATAAAGAGAGCGAGAATTATCGCGCTTCTCCCGTTCGTAGCTGAATAATTTTGAAATTGATCCCCTCGTACGGTGGCGTGAGATAAAACAGTAATTTTATTGTCATAAACGGAGCAGTTTCTGCTCCGTTTTATACTTTAATCATCATAAATGACATTT
>CANQQS010000149.1 GCA_947626045.1 uncultured Clostridia bacterium
AAAGATATGATGGCTGTTGCAATGACAATGGCTGACAGACCGATGGCGTTAAATATGGCGTTCCAGTACGAATATGCCGAGCGCTATGATTGGCTTCTCAGACAGTTCAAGGATTGGGCGTTTATGTTCTTTACGACGGTGTTGTATTATGATGAGGATTTGGACAAGGAAACGAAACCTATTTATCAAGAGGCTATGTCGTGCTTCGACGGTATTGCGCCGACGTACCATATAGAATTGCGCGGCACGCCGACAATCGTATGGGACTTCCATTCGCTCTCGCTTGCGATACAAATGATGTTCAGCTTTATGCTCACAAACGGTGAAAATCCGTTGAAAATTTGCAGGCATTGCTCAAAGGTATTCAAGGCAAGCAGACCTAAAGCCGTATTTTGCAGTCCCCAATGCAAGAACAGGTATAATGTGTATAAAAGCAGAGCGAAGCATAAAGATGATAATAAATAGAGTAAGAATAGCGTATGGGGTGTCAAAACGGCACCCCATTAAGTTAAAACCGCCGAGCGCAGCCGTAACGACTGCGCTCTGTTAACTCAATCCCAAAACAGGATTAAGTTATATTTTCAATCTTTCAGTTTCCGTTTTTCGCTTCGAGCAACAGCTTTCTTGCTACTGCGAACTCTGCGCCGTCAACGGCGGGAATATTCCAATAACAGAAATCTCCAACCTTATCAACAGTGGGATCATAGCTTGGATTTGCAGATTTATATATAAGCGTTTGAGCTTCTTCGTAAGCTATGTAGTAATCTTTCCCGTTCCGGACGTCTGTAATTAAATCCGCAAGTAAGACCGTTAATTTTCCGTTAAGCTGCGCATAGTAATCGGGACGTAAATACATATCGCGGTATCTGTAAATCGCGTTCCGCGCAATTCCCGCAAGCTCCGCATAACCGTGTCCGTTCGTCCGGTGCGACAATACCGCGTCATAGACAATCCTGTGCGCTTTTGCCCAAGCGGGTTGATAACCCAAGCCGTTCTGAACCTCGTCCAATACGCCGCCGATGAGCGACTCCATCATTGTATAAACTTCATCGGACGTGCCGTATAGCGCAGACTCAATCGGTATTTCTGCGGCGGTTGCCGTTATCGCAGACAGCGATAAAATCGCCGCAATTACTAAAACTCTAAATTTCTTCATTTTCGTATTCCTCCCCGTAAACATAATCGTGGTATAAAATTTCCTCAACTCTTGATTTTATCGAGTTCATTCGCCGCACCCATTCCATTTGGTCGGCAGCCTTTAATGCTTCGGTCACACCCTCGCGCTCCGCCATTTGAGGTATAAGCCTGTCCAACATTTCGTGACAGGTTTTGTCGATTTCGGTGAGATGCTTTAACAGCGTGCCGTTCAGCAGCATAACGGTGTAAAGCCCTTGTCGATGTTTCCGCAGATATTCTCGGCGGAGCATACCGTATTTGCCGATACTGTAATGCTCATCGGGTATGGTCAGCGCGGGGATATAGTAATCACCGCTTCTTAAATACTCAATTTTCATTTGCATTTCTCCTCTCTTTGTGGTAATTTGTAGTTATATATGGATATTTGTGAACTTTTAATTCGCACCACCTTTCGTTGTATATAACTACCGTTCAAATTACCGCAAATGAGCCGCAGCCATATACTGTATTAGGTAAATGTGGTTGATTTATTTCATTCACCCTTTACAGTATAACGTGTATGCGCGCGATATTTCAAAGAAACGCCGTATCAGCAGCAAGATTAAAGGCAATTCGGGCGAGCCGCTGGGTTTCCCGCCTTACGGGTACACAATGAACCCCAACGGCAGCAAAAGCTGGGTGGTGGACGAAGAAGCGGCAGCGGTCGTCAGACGTATTTTCAATATGACGCTGGACGGTATGGGAACACATCAGATTGCGGATATTCTCGCAAGCGAGAAGGTGCTTACTCCGACTTCCTACTGGATCAGCAAAGGCATTCACAGGGGCGGCAAGAAAACGGCTCCCGAACCGTATCACTGGCGTGCGTCGGTAGTTCTCAAAATGCTGGGCAAACAGGAATACTGCGGCGATATAATCAATTTCAAGACGTATTCAAAATCATACAAGAATAAGAAGCGTTTTGAAAACGACAAAGAAAACTGGGTAATATTCAAGGACGTCCACGAGCCGATAATCGCGCGTTCCGTGTGGGAGCTTGTGCAGGAAAAACGCGGCAGAAAAGCTAAGCGCAAGAAAGTTGACGGTGAACGGAATATGTTTTCCGGCTTACTCGTATGCGCGGACTGCGGAAGTAATTTAGGCTTCCATTTTAATCAGAAAAATCCCGATATACAGTATTTTAACTGTATGGGATATAACAGGGGCAGCCGTAAGATATGCACGTCTACGCACTACATACGGGTTGATTTTCTCGAAAAGGTCGTATTGGGCGAGATCCGCCGGCTGACAAAGCTCGCCGCTCAATACGAGCCGCAATTCGCCGAGCTTGTTATGGGACACTCGATAAAGGAAGCCGAGCATGAGCGGCAGCTAAAGCAAAAGACGCTGGCAGAGCTTCAGGCGAGGGACAGGGAGCTTGATAATCTCTTTGAACACATTTACGAGGATAACGTAACGGGCAAAATAAGCGATGACAGGTTTGCAAAGCTGTCTATAAAGTACGAAGCGGAGCAAAAGGAAGTTTCGGCAAAAATTACGGCGCTCCAAAACGAATTGGACAGCGACAGGAGCAAAGCGGTCACTTCCGATATGTTTATGGCTTCCGTCCGCAAATATACGCGGGCAAGAAAGCTAACGCCGAGAATGCTCAACGAGCTTATAGAGAAAATCGAAGTCCATCAGGCGGAAAAGATTGACGGCAAAACCGTACAGAAACTTACAATTTACTATAACTGCATAGGAAATATAGAAATCCCCGACCTTGACAAGCTGCCGGAAAATAACGTATCGCTTCACACAAGGCAGGGCGTAGATGTTCACTATGCGGCATAGACGGATTTATGCGAATAAAAAACCGAGTGTCTCATTGGATCACTCAAATCCAATGTGAACACTCGGTATGGTAGCGGTAAGTGGATTTGAACCACTGACACTGCGGGTATGAACCGCATGCTCTAGCCAACTGAGCTATACCGCCATAGCAACGAATAATATTATACCCCTGTTTAAATTATTTGTCAAGCGTTTTTTTGATTTTTTCAAAAAGTATTGCAGAAATACAACGTCAAGATTAAGAATATATGACAAATATACACTGATTATTGACAGTAAATATTGCTTATGCTATTATGTAAACAGGTAATAAATTAATGAAAGGGGGACGTTATTATGACGTCTGTAATGCCTACCTCACTTGAAATAAGTATGCTCGTGACCTATCTCGTAACATTACTGGTATGCCTGGCAATCACTATTGTAACGAGATGGAAAATATTCACCAAAGCGGGAGAAGCGGGTTGGAAATCAATCATTCCGTTCCTTTCAGGTCACACAAACTATAAGATATGCTGGAAGCCGTTATTTTACTGGATTTCATTCGTTCTCGGCTTCGTTGCATCGCTTCTTATGCAGTTCTACCCGGACAATACAGCACTGCTGGTTGTGTCTCTCATACTTTTGATAGCCGGTACAGTATTGGGGATTATTCAGTGTGTTAAGCTGTCGAAGGCGTTTGGTCACGGCGGAGGTTACGCGGTGGGTCTGATTTTCCTTGCACCGATATTCATGCTTATCTTGGCGTTTGGAAAGTCACAGTATGTCGGCAATCCCACAAAAAAAGTACAGTAAATAAAAACATTGTTTCATGACGTGAAAAAGCTCCGATACACTCGGAGCTTTTTGTTGTATACAGAAAACCACGCGATAGTCGCGTGGTTCAAAAGAGGCTAAGGCCGATGAGGTAGACAAAGTAACTCCAATTTTGTATGATAAGATTGTGACCTGCCAGTTACAATAAAAAATACAAAATTGGAGGATATTAAAATGAAAAATCAAAATAACACCACCAATAGTTTAGCACACACGAAATGGAATTGCAAGTACCATATCGTATTTGCGCCGAAGTACAGAAGAAAAGTATTTTATGA
>CANQQS010000150.1 GCA_947626045.1 uncultured Clostridia bacterium
GGCGAATACGACCACGTTATCAATAACGACATTGAAAAAACATGGTCGAACGCGTATATTAAAAGTCTGCTGTCCAACGAAGTTTACATCGGTAACAGCGTACATTACAAATACAGCACGATTTCGTTCAAAAATCGAAAATGCGAGAGAAAGCCGGAGGAGGAATGGTTAAGAGTTGAGAACACGCATGAACCGCTTATCTCGCAAGAAGTATGGGACGCCGTTCAAAAAATACGGACAAGCCGCAAGCGCGTGAATAAGAAAAAGCACGACAACATTTTCGCGGGATTGCTCAAATGCGCCGACTGCGGTCGTGTGCTGCGCCTGTCGTCACACTACCGTAAAAGGACGAATGACGTATGGTTTTCATATTATTGCAGTAAGTATAATGAAACAAATGCCGCCTGCTGCAGTCAGCACTATTTGCGACAAGATGTAATTTACGGAATTGTACTTGAGAGATTGCAGTATTGGATTGGTCAAGCGCATAACGATAAAGACAAGCTGCTAAACAAACTGCTCCAAAACGGAGACACAAAGAGAGCCTCGGAGTTAAAACGGATAAAAACGGAACTTAACAAGGCTCAAAAGAGAAAATCAAGTCTTGATAATCTGTTTTCAAAGCTGTATGAGGACAGAGCAACCGACAAAATCTCAGAGTACAATTTCACAATGCTGTCACAGAAATATCAGGCGGAACAGGCGGAATTAAATGAGAAATGTGAAAACCTGCAAGCCGAGCTTGACAGATTCGAGCAATCTGCGGACGACGCTCAAAAGTGGATTGACCTAATTGCAAAGTACACGGAACTTACAGAGTTGACCGCGCCGCTGCTGAACGAATTGATTGATAAAATCGTCGTTCACGAGGCTTACAAGGACGCGGATGGCAACAGGACACAGGAAATTGAGATTTATTATCGGTTTATAGGCAAGATTGAGTGATGAACAAAAAATGATAATTGTGTTCCTTAATTAAAGTATACATCCGTATAAAAGCCGACCTTTATGCCGCACCGACCCGCATATTTTTTAAATTCGTCTTAAAAAATATTCAAGCGCCGCCGTGCTGCTTGTAAGCTCCGGATGGAACGCGGTGGCAAGCATGTTGTTTTCTCTTACCGCCGCGATATGTCCGTTTATTTCGCACAGAATTTTTACGTTTCCGCCGACGCTTTCGACCCACGGAGCGCGTATAAACACGAGCGGAACGGGGGCTTCGCTGATTTCGGGGATAACCGCGCTGCTTTTAAAGCTCTCCGTCTGTCTTCCGTACGCGTTTCTGCGTACGGTGACGTCCATAACTCCGAGACACGGCTCGCCGCCGAGGACGTTTTTCGCGAGCAGTATCATACCCGCGCATGTTCCCCATACCGGCATGCCGTCCTTTATTCTTTTGCGTATCGGCTCCGTCATGCCGAAAATATTTAATAAACGTGAAACCGTGGTGCTTTCGCCGCCCGGGATAATCAGCGCGTCGATTTTATCAAGATCGGCGGCTGTTTTGACGATCAGACGATTTGCTCCGATTTTCTCAAGCGCGCTCATATGCTCCTCCACGGAGCCTTGAAAGCCCAATACTCCGACTGTTTTCACATTACCAACCCCTTTGCGCCATAAGATTTTCCGGCGCTATCTCACTTATTTCTATGCCCTTCATGGCTTCGCCCAAACCTTCGCTGACCTCCGCCAAAATTTCGGGCTGATTATAATAAGCGGTCGCTTTCACTATCGCGCGCGCCATTACTTTGGGGTTCGAGGATTTGAATATGCCGGAGCCTACAAAAACTCCTTCCGAGCCGAGCTGCATCATCAGCGCCGCGTCCGCCGGAGTCGCTATGCCGCCCGCCGCGAAATTTACCACCGGCAGCTTGCCGTTTTCGGCGACGTATTCCACCAATTCAAACGGCGCGCCGTTGTCCTTCGCGTACGTCATAAGCTCCTCATGTCCCATAGTGGTAAGACGCTTTATTTCAGACTGCATCGCTCGCATATGGCGCACAGCTTCGACCACATTTCCTGTTCCCGCTTCGCCCTTCGTGCGTATCATTGACGCGCCCTCACCGATTCGCCTGAGCGCTTCGCCGATATTTCTCGCTCCGCAAACGAACGGCACTTTAAACTGAGTTTTATCAAGATGATACATATCGTCCGCCGGAGTTAACACTTCGCTTTCGTCTATGTAGTCTATTTTGAGCGCCTCCAAAATCTGCGCCTCGGCTATATGACCGATACGCGCCTTCGCCATGACCGGAATCGACACAGCAGCCTGGATCTCCTTTATCATTTTCGGGTCGCTCATTCGCGCGACTCCGCCCTGCTTTCGTATATCCGACGGCACGCGTTCGAGCGCCATTACCGCGACCGCTCCCGCTTCCTCGGCAATTTTCGCCTGCTCGGGATTTGTAACGTCCATTATAACGCCGCCCTTCAACATCTGCGCGAGGTTTTTGTTAAGCTCCCATTGTTCCGTTTTATACATTTTTAATCTCTCCTTGACATTTATTTTTGATTTGTGTATAATTATAGCACAATCTGACACTATTAAAAGTGTCAATTTATAAATATTTAATGGGGTCAATTTTATGAATAATTTTACTCTTGTATTTGAAACCGACACGAAAAAGCCGATGTATGAGCAGCTTTACCAATATATAGCCGATTCGATAAAAAGCGAGATCTTTGAAAAAGGCGAGCGGATGCCGTCAAAAAAATCCCTGGCGGCGCATCTGAAAATAAGCGTGAATACGGTTGAAATCGCGTATTTGATTCTCGTTCAGGAGGGATATTTAAAGGCGGTTCCCAGAAGCGGATACTATGTGCAAAAAATCGAGCCTCATATCGGCGCGCCGGTAAGAGCGGAGACGGAAGAAACGCCCAAGCCGCGTCCGCGTGTGGATTTTCGCACAAACGCCGTCGACGTCGGTTCGTTTCCGTATTCGACGTGGGTAAAGCTTTCGAAGGAGATAATGTATTCCAATCCCGAGCTGTTAAACGCGGGCGAGCCGCGCGGCGATTATGAGCTGCGCGAAAGCATAGCAAGGTATCTCGCGGAATTTCGAGGCGTAAAATGCTCGGCGCGGCAGATCATCGTAGGCGCGGGAATCGAGTATTTGTTGATGCTGCTTACGGAAATAATCGGCAAGGACAAAATTTACGCGGTGGAAAATCCGGGATATTCCAAAACGGAACGAATCATAAAAAACGCCGGAAACGAAATAAAGTACATCGGTCTTGACGAAAAAGGAATCCGCGTTGACGAGCTTGAAGCGTCCGGCGCGGAGATCGCGTACGTCACACCGTCGCACCAATTCCCGAGCGGCGTTACCATGCCGATGGACAGGCGCGCGGAGCTTATCGCATGGGCGGAGACGGGAAGGCGGTACATAATCGAGGACGACTACAACAGTGAATTTAATTTCTCGATAAAACCCATTCCCGCGATGCAGGGTATGTCGGGCGGCGGACGGGTGATATATCTGAGCACGTTTTCACGCGTGCTCGCGCCGTCGATAAGAGCGGCGTACATGGTGCTGCCGCCGGAGCTTCTGAATGTGTATGAGCGCAATTTTCAAGGATATTCCTCGACCGTGCCGCGCTTTGAGCAGCATACCCTAAACGCCTTCATCTCCGGCGGCTATCTCGCGCGCCATCTCAACCGCGTCAAGAATATTTACAGAAAACGCCGTGACAGACTTATCCGCGCGTTAAACGGTTCCGCTCGGATAAGCGGAGAAAAAACAGGACTTCATATTCTCGCCGAAACTCCGTTTGCCGATAATATAATCAAAGAAGCCGCGAAGCGTGATATATGCCTTTACAGTCTCGACGATTATTTTTTCACGGAGCGCAAAAAAACCGACACGCTCATAATCGGGTATGCCGGCGTGAGCGACGAAAACATCGATGAATTAAAAGACTTTTTTATTAAAGAATGACCATTCGGATATTTCCGCAGTCTTAAATATATTCAAGCTGATGTTCAACCTCGTTCTCACAGCTTCGCATGGCGAGAATTGTATTCCAAAGCAAATCGTCCAATTCCCAGCCGAGCAGCTTCGC
>CANQQS010000151.1 GCA_947626045.1 uncultured Clostridia bacterium
GTATTTATTATGAGCTTTTGCAGTATCGACGAAGCGTATAATGTGGTGTTTAAATTCACAACGGCGAATTATCAGAGGCTTTTCGACCCGAACTATGTTCAGATTTACGGCACCTCCTTGATAGTCGCGTTTCTCACGACCGCGATATGTATAATTATCGGCTATCCGTTCTCGTTTCTGATAGCGCGGACGACCTCGAAATATAAGGCGCTTTTGTATATGCTTATCATAATTCCGTTCTGGACAAACTCGCTTATCAGGATATACGGCTGGCGCACATTTTTGGGAACGAACGGCTGGCTCAACACAATACTGACAACGCTGCATATAACGAGCGAGCCGGTACAATTTCTTTTTAACCGCGGCGCGACCGTTCTCGGCATGGTATACTGCCTGTTCCCGTTTATGGTGCTTCCGCTATATACCGCGATTGAAAAGCTCGACAAGAGCCTGCTCGAAGCCTCATCGGATCTGGGCGCGAAGGGACCGTCAACATTTATACGCGTGATACTTCCTCTCACGATGAGCGGGATATTTTCAGGAAGCATAATGGTGTTTATTCCGAGCTTGGGCTATTTCTTCGTAGCCGACATACTTGGCGGCGGCAACTCGGACGTTATAGGAAACCTGATCGAGCGTCAGTTCCAAAGCGGCAACAACTGGCCCCTCGGCGCGGCGCTGTCGATCATACTGATACTTATAACGCTGCTTCTTGTAAAGCTGTATCAAAAAGCGGGCGGTGATATGGAAAGTTTGGGGGTGTAGCGTATGAAAAGGAAAACAAAGGCGGCTGTAAAGAAAATCGCGGGAATCGTATTCTGCGGGCTTGTATATTTGTTCCTGTTCCTGCCTATCGCGGTGATCGTCACAAACTCATTCAACGCCACGACCTCGAAGCCGTATCTGACGTGGCGCGGATTTACGTTTGACTGGTATGTGAAGCTGTTTGACAACAGCACCCTTCTCACTTCGTTCGGAGTGACAATAGCGATTGCGGTAATAAGCACGCTTCTCGCCACGGCGATAGGAACGCTTGCGGCGGTGGGAATGTACAAGTATAAATTCAAGGGAAAGGGGCTTATCGACGGACTTTTATACATACCTGTCGTAATTCCCGAAATAGTTCTCGGCATATCGCTTTTAACGCTGTTTTCAAACACGCATATTCCGCGGGGAATGCTTACGCTCATATTTGCTCACACGACGTTTTCGATCCCCTATGTAATATTCAACGTGCGCGCGAGACTCGCGGGATATGACCAATCCATAGAGGAAGCGAGCATGGATCTCGGCGCGAACAGGATAGCGACGTTTAAGAATATAACGCTGCCCGTGCTCGCGCCCGGTATAAGCGGCGGCGCTCTGCTGGCGTTCACACTCTCGATCGACGACGTAATCGTAAGCTATTTTACAAACGGACAGGTCAAGACGTTTCCGCTCAAGGTTATGGAGTCGATAAAAAGCGGAGTCGCGCCGGACGTGAACGCGCTCTCGACGCTGATACTTATAGGTACGATATTGCTCGTCATTCTGACAAAGAGCGACTTGTTAAAGAAAATAAAAGCATTAATAAAAAGATAAGAAAGGAAGATCAAAATGAAAAAATATTTATTGAAATCATTGTCAATGTTTGCCGCTGTATCGGTTGCCGCGCTGTCGCTCGCGGGCTGCGGCGGCTCGGGCGGTTCTTCGGAAACTGCTTCGAAAGGCGATAACGGAGAGCTTAACATTTTCACATGGACGGAATACGTCCCCCAATCGGTGATAGATAAATTTGAGGATGAAACGGGAATAAAGTGCAATGTTTCCACCTTCTCGTCAAACGAGGATATGCTTGCGAAGGTGCGCTCCGAGGAGGAGGGCGCATATGATATTATCCAGCCGAGCGACTACATGGTGGAGCAGATGGCTTCGCAGGGTATGCTTGAGGAAATCGACACGTCGAAGCTCACAAATTTATCGAACATCGGCAGCGAGTTTTTAAATCCGTCATACGATCCGGGCAATAAGTATTCCGTGCCGTATCTCGGCGGAGTTGAGGCAATCGCGGTAAATACCGATATGATTAAGGATAACATCACATCATACGATGATTTGTTTAATCCCGCATACGTGGGTCAGGAGGTAGTCCTCGACGATTTCCGCGCGATCATCGGAATGACGGCGAAAAGTCTCGGCTACAGCATGAGCACGACCGACAGGGCGGAGCTTGATCAAATTAAAGCAAAGCTGCTGTCATTCAAGCCGAATGTCGCTCTGTTTGATTCGGACAGCCCGAAATCGGCGCTTATTTCCGGCGAGTGTGCGCTCGCGTCGGTATGGAGCGCGGAGGTCGCGCTTGCTATGGACGAGGTTCCGTCCATCGAGGTCGTATATCCTGACGAGGGCGCATACCTGTTTGTCGATAACTGGGCAATTCCGAAGGGCGCGAAGAATGTTGACGGTGCGATGCAGTTTATAAACTTCATGCTTGACGCGGAAAATATGTCAATGGTACTCGAAGAATTTCCGTATATGTGCCCGAACTCAAAGGCTGTTGAACTGATGGGCGAGGAATATGCGTCAAATAAGGCGAAGAATCCGCCCGCCGAGGTTATTGAAAAGGGCGAGTACATAAAAAATCTCGACACCGAAACGCTTGCGATTTACGACCAAATGTGGACTGAGCTAAAGAAATAGGAGTAAAATCATGGAAATCAAGAAAATGTATATAGGCGGCGAATGGCTTTCGAGCGATAAGGTGCTTGACGTGATAAATCCGGCGGACGGCAAGGTTTTCGCTCAGGTTTACGAGAGCAGTGTCGAGGATACGAGAAAAGCGATAGCCGCAGCGAAGAAATCATTTTACGAAACGCGCGGATGGCGCGACATGGACTCGCAGGAGCGCGGCGATATTATACTGAAAATCGCCGATAAGATAGAGGAATACGCCGACGAGTTCGCGCGGCTAGACACTCTGGACAACGGCAAACCGCTGCGCGAAGCCGAGGGCGATATATCTGACGGAATACACACATTTCGCTATTACGCGTCGCTCATAAAAGCGCCGCACGGCGGAGCATACGACGTAAACAAGGGTTTCGGCGAGATGCACTCGTATACCGTTCATGAGCCGGTCGGGGTATGCGCGCAGATCACGCCGTGGAACTATCCGTTTCTCATGTCGGTATGGAAGCTCGCGCCGGCTCTTGCGGCGGGCAATTCCGTAGTATTCAAGCCATCGCCGAAGGCTCCCCTTTCCACGATCAGACTTTTCGAGGTGTTTGAGGAGGTTGGAATACCCGCCGGAGCGGCAAATCTCGTGATAGGCGACGCGGAGGTCGGCACGGAGATGGCACAGAACAAGGATGTTGACATGATAACGTTTACCGGCAGCACGAGAGTCGGCAGCCACCTTATGAGGTGCGCGTCGGGCAATATAAAGAAAATCGGTCTGGAGCTTGGCGGAAAATCACCAAATGTGATTTTTGCCGACTGCGATCTTGACGGAGCGGTGGAATGGGCGATGGTCGGAATATTCTTTAATCAGGGCGAGGTCTGCTCCGCAGGTTCGAGAATAATTATTGAAAAATCAATAAAGGATGAGTTTGTAAAGCGGCTCGCAAAAAAGGCGAATGCCATGACTATCGGAAACGGTCTCGACAATCCCGATATGGGGCCTCTTATCGACGAAACGCAGATGAACCGCGTGCTTGATTATATAAAAAGCGGCATCGAGGAGGGCGCAGCTCTCGTCTGCGGCGGCACGCGCTATACCGAAAACGGCTGCGAAAACGGTTACTTCGTGCGCCCGACGATTTTCGATAACTGCACAAGCGACATGAAAATAGTGCGCGAGGAAATTTTCGGTCCCGT
>CANQQS010000152.1 GCA_947626045.1 uncultured Clostridia bacterium
TACCGCTTATATACGTATTTATTATGAGCTTCTGCAGTATCGACGAAGCGTATAATGTGGTGTTCAAATTCACAACGGCGAATTATCAGCGGCTTTTCGACCCGAACTATGTTCAGATTTACGGCACATCCTTGATAGTCGCGTTTCTCACGACTGCGATATGTATAATTATCGGCTATCCGTTCTCATTCCTGATAGCGCGGACGACCTCAAAATATAAGGCGCTTTTGTATATGCTTATCATAATTCCGTTCTGGACAAACTCGCTTATCAGAATATACGGCTGGCGCACATTTTTGGGTACGAACGGCTGGCTTAACACAATACTTACAACGCTGCACATAACAAGCGAGCCGATACAATTCCTTTTTAACCGCGGTGCGACCGTTTTCGGTATGGTATACTGCCTGTTCCCGTTTATGGTGCTTCCGCTCTATACCGCGATTGAAAAGCTCGACAAGAATCTGCTCGAAGCTTCATCCGATTTGGGCGCTAGGGGAGTGTCAACATTTATGCGAGTGATACTTCCTCTCACGATGAGCGGAATATTTTCAGGAAGCATAATGGTGTTTATTCCGAGCTTGGGCTATTTCTTCGTAGCCGACATACTTGGCGGCGGCAACTCGGACGTTATAGGAAACCTGATCGAGCGTCAGTTCCAAAGCGGCAACAACTGGCCCCTCGGCGCGGCGCTGTCGATCATACTGATACTTATAACGCTGCTTCTTGTAAAGCTGTATCAAAAAGCGGGCGGCGATATGGAAAGTTTGGGGGTGTAGCGTATGAAAAGAAAAACAAAGGCGGCTGTAAAGAAAATCGCGGGAATTATATTCTGCGGACTTGTATATTTGTTCCTGTTCATGCCTATTGTGGTAATTGTCACAAACTCCTTCAACGCCACGACCGCGAAGCCGTATCTGACATGGCGCGGATTTACGTTTGACTGGTATGTGAAGCTGTTTGACAACAACACACTTCTCACCTCATTCGGAGTGACAATAGCGATTGCTGTAATAAGCACGCTTCTTGCAACGGCGATAGGAACGCTTGCGGCAGTAGGAATGTACAAGTATAAATTCAAGGGAAAGGGACTTATCGACGGACTTTTATACATACCTGTCGTAATTCCCGAAATAGTTCTCGGCATATCGCTTTTAACGCTGTTTTCAAACACGCATATTCCGCGGGGAATGCTTACGCTCATATTTGCGCACACAACGTTTTCAACCCCGTATGTAATATTCAACGTGCGCGCAAGACTCGCGGGATATGACCAATCCATAGAGGAAGCGAGCATGGATCTCGGTGCGAACAGGATAGCGACGTTTAAGAATATAACGCTGCCCGTGCTTGCGCCCGGTATAAGCGGCGGCGCGCTGCTGGCGTTCACGCTTTCGATCGATGACGTAATCGTAAGCTATTTTACAAACGGACAGGTCAAGACGTTTCCGCTAAAGGTCATGGAGTCGATAAAAAGCGGAGTCGCGCCGGATGTGAACGCGCTCTCGACGCTGATTCTTATCGGCACGATACTGCTCGTCATTCTGACAAAGAGCGACCTGATAAAGAAAATAAAAGCATTAATTAAAAGATAAGAAAGGAAGATTAAAATGAAAAAATATTTATTGAAATCAATGTCAATGCTGGCTGCGGCGTCGGTTGCCGCACTCTCGCTCTCGCTTGTGAGCTGCGGCGGCTCGTCAGGCAATAACGGAGAGCTTAACATTTTCACATGGACGGAATACGTCCCCCAATCGGTGATAGACAAATTTGAAGCCGAAACGGGAATAAAATGTAACGTTTCCACCTTCTCGTCAAACGAGGATATGTTGGCGAAGGTACGCTCCGAGGACGAAGGCGCTTACGACATTATCCAGCCGAGCGACTACATGGTGGAGCAAATGGCTTCGCAGGGTATGCTCGAAGAAATCGACACATCGAAGCTCACAAATTTATCGAATATCGGCAGCGAGTTTTTAAATCCGTCATACGATCCGGGCAATAAATATTCCGTGCCGTATCTCGGCGGAGTTGAGGCAATCGCGGTAAATACCGATATGATTAAGGATGAAATCACATCGTACGACGATTTGTTTAATCCCGCATACGCGGGACAGGAGGTAGTCCTCGACGATTTCCGCGCGATCATCGGAATGACGGCGAAAAGTCTCGGCTACAGCATGAGTACGACCGACAGGACGGAGCTTGATGAAATTAAAGCAAAGCTGTTGTCGTTCAAGCCGAATGTCGCTCTGTTTGACTCGGACAGCCCGAAGTCGGCGCTTATTTCCGGCGAGTGCGCGCTCGCATCGGTATGGAGCGCGGAGGTCGCGCTTGCTATGGACGAGGTGCCGTCCATCGAGGTCGTATATCCCGACGAGGGTGCGTACCTGTTTGTCGATAACTGGTCGATTCCGAAGGGTGCGAAGAATGTTGACGGCGCGATGCAGTTTATAAACTTCATGCTCGACGCTGAAAATATGTCAATGGTACTTGAGGAATTCCCGTATATGTGTCCGAACGCTAAGGCTGTTGAACTGATGGGCGAGGAATATGCGTCAAATAAGGCTAAAAATCCGCCAGCCGAGGTTATTGAAAAGGGCGAGTACATTAAAAATCTCGACACCGAAACGCTTGCGATTTACGACCAAATGTGGACGGAATTAAAGAAATAGGAGTAAAATAATGGAACTCAAGAAAATGTATATAGGCGGCGAATGGCTGACGAGCGACAAGGTGCTTGACGTGATAAATCCGGCGGACGGCAAGGTTTTCGCTCAGGTTTACGAGAGCAGCGTCGAGGATACGAAAAAAGCGATAGCCGCCGCGAAGAAATCATTTTACGAAACGCGCGAATGGCGTGACATGGATTCTCAGGAGCGCGGCGATATTATACTGAAAATCGCCGATAAAATAGAGGAATACGCCGACGAGTTTGCGCGGCTCGACACTCTGGACAACGGCAAGCCGCTGCGCGAAGCCGAAGGAGACATATCCGACGGAATACACACCTTCCGCTATTACGCTTCGCTCATAAAAGCGCCGCACGGCGGAGCGTACGACGTAAACAAGGGCTTCGGCGAGATGCACTCGTATACCGTTCATGAGCCGGTCGGAGTCTGCGCGCAGATAACGCCGTGGAACTATCCGTTTCTTATGTCGGTCTGGAAGCTTGCGCCGGCTCTCGCGGCGGGCAATTCCGTAGTATTCAAGCCCTCGCCGAAGGCTCCCCTTTCCACGATCAGGCTTTTCGAGGTGTTTGAGGAGGTTGGAATACCCGCCGGAGCGGCAAATCTCGTAATAGGCGACGCGGAGGTCGGCACGGAGATGGCAGAGAACAAGGACGTCGACATGATAACGTTTACCGGCAGCACGAGAGTCGGCAGTCACCTTATGAGGTGCGCGTCGGGCAATATAAAGAAGATTGGTCTGGAGCTTGGCGGAAAATCACCGAATGTGATTTTTGCCGACTGCGATCTT
This sequence comes from uncultured Clostridia bacterium, assembly GCA_947626045.1. GTDB lineage: Bacteria > Bacillota > Clostridia > UBA1381 > UBA1381 > Hominilimicola. Next base: position 3,481 of record CANQQS010000152.1, read on the forward strand.
GACGGCGCGGTGGAATGGGCGATGGTCGGAATATTCTTTAATCAGGGCGAGGTCTGCTCCGCCGGTTCGAGAATAATCATTGAAAAATCAATAAAGGACGAGTTTGTAAAGCGGCTCGCAAAAAAGGCAAACGCCATGACTATCGGAAACGGTCTCGATAATCCCGATATGGGGCCTCTTATCGACGAAACTCAAATGAACCGCGTGCTTGATTATATAAAAAGCGGTATCGACGAGGGCGCGACTCTCGTTTGCGGCGGCACGCGCTATACGGAAAACGGCTGCGAAAACGGCTACTTCGTGCGCCCGACGATTTTCGATAACTGCACAAGCGACATGAAAATAGTGCGCGAGGAAATTTTCGGTCCCGT
>CANQQS010000153.1 GCA_947626045.1 uncultured Clostridia bacterium
ATTATCCATTCGTTTGGATTGTCAGGAGCTTTCAAATATCCATACGGCGGCGTGGTCGTAAGCGGTTTGCCCGATTCGCCTTTCGCCTTGAATACTGCCCGTACCTTCTTTGAAGAATCCCTCGCATACCATTCGTTCATGATGTTTAGAAACGGGGTAAAATCGCTGTCAGTTTGGTTCGCACTGTCAATACCATTGTTGATAGCTATAAATCTCACGTCTTTTTCTGCAAACAGGATTTCCGTGTAAAAGCCGACCTTTAAGTAGTCACGTCCGAAACGGCTCATGTCTTTGACGATAATCGTTCCGACATTGCCATCCTCGACTTCGGCTATCATCGCTTGAAATCCCTCGCGCTCGAACGTCGTCCCGCTTACTCCGTCGTCAACAAAATACTGCGGATTTTTGAAATTGTTATCCTTCGCGTACTTGCTCAAAATCGCTTTTTGGTTCACAATACTGTTGCTGTCGCCCTGCAATTCATCGTCGCGGCTCAGGCGGCAGTATAACGCCGTTATTTTTTCAGACTGTCTGTTCATTTTTTATCCTCTCTTTCCGACAGTCTGCCAAACAGGATTGTATCAATAGTATATCACATTTCATTCTGTTTGTCACCGCCTTTTTCGGGATTTTCAGCCATCAATTTCAACAATTTTGACGGCAGAGATTTGTGTCCGGCGTACACACCGCTGAAACGGTAGGTAGTGTTGCCGCTTTCAAAGGTAAGCGTTATCTGCGGAAGCTCCGCAGATAACAGGTTTTTAACTTTCATATTGCACCGTTCCTTTCCTTTAGTGACGTTAGTAGATTTTTTAATTCGCTGATCGGAATATCAACGCTTTTGACTGTATTGATGATTTCCTCATTTTCAAGCTGTGTTTTCTTTGTTTCAAGAGCCTTGATTTCTGCCTGAAGTTTTTTCACGCGGCTTGTCTTGTAATTTATCTTGTCTGTAATTGTTTGAATATCCATAATAGCCTCCTTTACAATTCGGGATCGTTATGCCCTTTATGATGTTGTGTTTGTTCGGTTTCCCTGTCAGCACGCTCTCTGTATTCGGCAAGTTTTTTGAGAATGCTCGGCTTTTTCTTTGGCGTTTCCTGCTCCGGCTTTATGTTAAGGAACATATCCACGTTTTTCTTTAATACCGCTATGTCGTCGTATTCGTCTTTCATATCCTTGTGCAGAGCCGACAGCCTACTAATATCAGCAAGAAGCCTTTGTTTCTCCGCTTCTATGTGTTTCATACTCGGCAGCTTGTTGTTTTCCGTCAGGTGCGGTTTCAGTTCATTCGTCAATCGACAGAACAGATCTATCTCCCGTTTATGATTGGAATAGAAGCTGTTTTTCAGCAGCGGATTTTTCTTTGCGTATTCCTCATAAATCGGTTTCAGGTTTCGATACATATTTAGATTTTTCATAACTGTATCAAGCTCTTTTATCCGCTTTTTATCGGACTTGATTTTGTTCCTGATTGTTTTCAGTTTTTCGGATTTTGCCGATACTTGCTTTGATAAATCATCGTAGTCCGCAATACCTCTCTCGTGTATGACGATAAGTGTTTTTGCTATCAATTTCAAATTGTGGATTTTCGCCCACTGTTCATACCCCTTGGACTGCTGACACTTCACATTGTGTTCGATGTCAATGAGCAGGTCAACGGTTTTGGGGTGATATGTTCCCTTGATACGAAGCTCGATATTTTCTTTCTTGTATGCTCCGCCTATTGTGTCGGTTTTGGTAAATCGCTTGTTGTCCGTATCACGAAACCACAGAAACTCGTCCTCGCGGACAATATATTTTTTATCGCGCATCCGCCGCAGAAAATCCTCGTAATCAACCGCGAACAGAATACACTCGTCAATCGCTTTTTTGATTTGGTACTTATTTGAAATATACGTTTTCTTTTGCTCATAGCTTCGTTTCCGTTCGCTCGGCTCGACAACATTTAACCCGTATTCGGCGCATATCTTGTCGCTGATTTCCCGTATTCGGTAGTATGATTTCTTGTCGGAGCGATAGCGCTTGTGCTCCTTGAAGCTGACGGCGTTAAATATGATGTGATTGTGATAATGTTCTTTGTCGGTATGAGTACAAATCACATATTCATATTTCCCACCCAAAACCTTGTCTGCGAATTTCTTTCCTATTTCATGGCATTGTTCCGGTGTGACCTCATTCGGCTTGAATGATTGGATAAGGTGGTACGCCTGATTTTCACCGCCGCCTTTTGCCGATTGTGCCGTTAATTCAAATTCAAGCTCCGCTGTTTCGTATGCACAACCGAAGGTTGAGATATATTTTCCTCCCTCGGTTTTGCACTCGTTTCCGATATATATTATTGATTTGCCGAGAGTGTGTTTGATAGGGTGTATTTTAGTAATTGCCATATCTCGTCCACCTTTGCTTTGATAGCCTCAACGTCTTGTTTCATAATTCCGTAGGTATTGGCGTTCCGCGCGATTTGGTTGATGTTTTTCCCGATAGCGTTCATCTCTTTGACAGCCGCTTTCAAGTCTGACGTATCAACATTCACGAGAAATCCGTCAATCGCCATTTTTCGCAGATACGCACCCCGATTAGTCACATTAGCAGCAATAACGCGCCTGTTTATCTGTTCCAATTCTTTTTCATCTACATAAAATTTCACTTGAATATCCCTCTTGCGCTTATTCAAAAACTTCGCCTCCTTTCTCTACGGTGTGAAACTTTTTGCAAAATCCCGAAACGGGATTTTCACACTTCGGTACTTTGAGTACCACAGTGTTATGCTTGCTAAAAAAGTTTCCATCTGATATTAGTACTATCAATACGTTGATTTTCTTACTTTTACCTGCAATCGGAGAATATCTGTATTAATAGTACATATTTATTATATCACGAATTAAAAATATGTCAATAGTTTTTTGAAAACTTTTATTTATGTACTTGAAATTCATAAATATATGTGATATACTGTATATGAGGTGAAGTGAAGATGAATAACGAAGAAATGACAATAGGACAGCGTGTAAGAAAGGCGCGCAAGGAAAAAGGGTATAACCAGACGGAGCTTGCGAACGTGCTTGGTAAGTCGCTGCGTACAATCCAAAAGTACGAAAACGGCGAGATTGAAATTTCAATCAGTATGCTGAACGAGCTTGCAAAGGCGCTTGATACGACAACTACTTATTTGCTCGGCTACAAAACAGAAACGGTGAAACCGCAGATAACCACGTTTGCCGATGTCGCGGTAATGCTGTTTGAGCTTGAAAAGGTCGCGGGGCTTAAATTTGATATTGATGTAAAGCGTCCGCCGAGAGATGATAATTGGGAGTGCTCCATAAAATTTGACGGAAAAGCAAAAACCGATCTCAACGCCGATATGTGCCTGTTCCTTGAGGACTGGGCGGGCGCAAGAGAGAATTACTCAACGGAACGATATGCGGACTGGAAAGATAAGACGCTTGCGTATTATTCGAGATTGACGGTAAGTGATAAAGATGAGGCGGGAGATAATTCAATAAAAGTAAAAATCGTTCCGCCAAAGAATATCTAAACTTTTTCTAAACTTTCCCGCCGCCGCATTGACATCTATGTTCCGCAAATATATAATTTAATAAATATATTATACGGAGAACGGACGATGAAAAAATTATTATTGGTCGAAGATGATTTAAGCCTGATAAACGGACTGTCGTTTGCGATAAAAAAGCAGGGCTACGATTTGGACACCGCGCGGACGATTCGTGAAACCGACACGGTTTTTGCGGACGGGAAATATGACTTGGTAATTTTGGACGTGTCGCTCCCCGACGGCAGCGGGTTTGACATTTGCAGAAAAATCCGTGAAGT
>CANQQS010000154.1 GCA_947626045.1 uncultured Clostridia bacterium
GAACTAAAGGAACGATATACGGGTGATGATTTGGATCAAATCATTTCCGACTGTAAAGTTTTTTTCGAAAACACTTCGACCGGTTATCTGCTGTTTGTTCAGTGGGTTGAACCTACTACGCAGCGTGCGCATGAGATTAAGTCGGCGTATTATGATGTATACAACACGGAAAGTCCCGTTACGATAAAGCTTGTGCCGGGCGTACCGAGCGTGGGAACTGCCGCTGATAAGTCAACCGCGCATTGCGCGGTGCTGAAGGTGCATAACTATCTGGCTGACAGGGAATTTTTGCTGGATTATGACAACACGTCGCATATACATAGAATATGCGCCGATGCGGACTGTACCGACAACCATGAGGTCAAAACGTGGACGGCGTGGGAAAGCTCGTCCAAGTTGCCGAACGAGGCGGGATATTATTATCTCACGAATGACATTATAACGGAAAACGGCGTGAATGTTGTTGACGGGGTGTATATTTGTCTGAACGGTCATATTATACAAAGCGTCGGCACAGGCTCTGTAGCGTTGACTGCGACGCCCGCCTGCGACAACTGCGGACTTACCGACTGCACCGATACGGTTCACAAATTCAGTGAGCGTGAGGACGGACTGTGGGTGCTCAACGAGAACAGCGGCAACATAACGGTCATGGGCGGAACAATAATTGGCAGTATGCTTATCGCCTCAGACATTATGTTTGAAATGTATAACATAAACGTGGTCGGCGACGACGGCGGAGGAGTTTTCCTTTACAGCAGGGGAAATGTCCTTTTGGAAAACTGTATGATTTCCGGCAATAACGGCTCACACGCGCTTAACGCCATATCGCCCGTGGAGCTGCGCGACTGTATTATATGCGCAAACAGATGTGACAGCGCCGTGCGCGTATCAAGCGAATTTAAAATCGGCGGCGCAATGACGATATGCGGCAATGTGAACGCGGACGGAAAAAACAGCAATCTTGAATTGAGGGAAGGTCGAACCGTTACGATAGCCGAGCCGCTTTCGGAAGACTCGTATATCGGCGTAAGCGTCGAAGCTGTGCCGACAATAGGCAATCCGATAAGCGTTACCGGCGAAAACGGCGAAGATTACAGCGCGTACTTCCACAGCGACAACGAAGACTATAAGATTATAAACGGTGAAAACAATGTCGTACAGCTTGCGGAGGTAAATTCCAAAACGTACCCGTACACGATAAATTCATTAAAGCTCGTTTCCGCGAGCGGCGAGGAATACGACGAGATCCCGACCAGCACGAGCTTTATTGTAGATATGGACGTTACAAAAATTGCCGACCGGAGCGGGCAGGATTATTTCATTGTCGCGGCATACGGTGAGAACAGCGCGCTCGTCAGTCTGAATTACATAAAAGCCGATTTGCCGACGGGTACAAGCTTTTCGTGCGGCGTGAATATGCCAAAAACGGACGAATTGATAGAAACGGTAAAGGCGTTCGTATGGGACGCTCTCGGTACAATGACGCCGCTCGCTGAGATTGCGGAATTTTAGGTGCGGCACATTGACGTTTTGCACAAAACCCCTCCGTCGGCTTCGCCGACACCTCCCCTATTAGGGGAGGCTCGATGTGCGCCGCCCACCGCATGGCTCCCCTGCTAGGGGAGCTGTCACACGAAGTGTGACTGAGGGGTTTCAATTGACGATTGCATAAGCCGACGTATAACTTACATAAAGAGAGCGTATCGTGTGTGATACGCTCTCTTTTAGTATGTTAAATTCATTATATAAATTTTATATCCTCGAGCCAGCTTTTAAGCGCGGCAGACCATTGCGCCGTGTGCGGCACTTCCTCGGCAAGTCCCAGACCGTGGTGACCCTCGGGGTAAATATGAAGTTCAAACGGTACGTGGTATTTGCTCAGTGCCTCGGCGTACAGGAGCGAGTTCTCGCACGGCACAACGCTGTCCTCGGCTGTGTGCCATATAAACGCCGGCGGCGTGTTGACCGTTACGTGGTTATAGAGCGACATAAACGTTTTGTCGCTGTCAAACGGTCTGTCGCCTATTAGATTTGCGCGTGAGCCGTCGTGACGGTACTCGTACATATCTATTACGGGATAGCAGAGGATTGTCGCGTCGGGTCGGCAGCTTTCGCGGTCGATATTGTCGGTGGCGGTGTAGAAGTCCTTGTCGTAATGCACCGACACGCTCGCGGCAAGGTGACCGCCCGCGCTCGAACCCATTACGGCTATCTTGTCCTTATCCACGCCGTACCTGTCGGCGAACGCGCGAACATACTTTACAGCGCGCATCGCGTCCGTGAGCTCCGCGGGGTGCTTGTACGGCGCGACGCGGTAATCTACCACGAACGCCGTAACACCTATGGAGTTGAACCACTCCGCGTACCCCTTCCCCTCATGCTCCGCGCGCATAGCGTAACCGCCGCCCGGGAAAATTATCACGGCGCAGCTCGATTTTGACGGGTACGCCGTTATCGTGGGCATACGGTGGGACGCTTCGCCGTCCTCTATGAAGCTGTCGTTTTTGTAGGGCATTTCGCCGTTCCATAAGCTTTCCATGTTTATCCTCCTATTCGCCGGTACAATTTTGGAGGTACTCGTCAAATTCCTCCATAAATCCCTGTATCTTTGCGTATCTTATCATAAATTCGGCTTTGCCGTTCTTTACGACGGCGCAGTTGATGTCGCCGCCGCGCTTTACCTCTATGACGGTGTTTTCGTTGCCGTCCGCGCCCTCGTATGTGATTTTAAGCGCCGTTTCGCCGAGGTCGCCGCCTGTGTATGCGCCATCAACCGACAGGCTTATAAGGCTTTCGTAGATTGTCTGCGATTTCTCGCGGTCGGCGTCTTTGCCGTCGGTTTTGAAGTCGTACTTGTTATTGCTATCGCGCGCCACCTCGATTTTGTGGCTCGCGCCGCCGTACTCGACCGTGACACTCTTAATATCGGCGATGTTTTCCATAAGTTGCAGCTTGCTCACTATATTAAACGCGCTGTCGTTTGCGAACGCTACGTTCTCCGTCGGTGCGAGGAACACCTTGCCGCCGTATTTTACGTAGGTGTTGTCGCCTTCGGCTTTGCCGACAGTGAAGGTTTCTGTGTAGCTGCCGCCGTTCAGTTCGCCCGACTCTTCATCATGCGTGAGTACCGTTACCGTTACTACAGGCGATTTGTCTGTAAAGCCGCCGTCGGCGTTGTCTATCGGCGCCGTAAGCTCCAGATTGCTTATCGGATCGAGGATCTCGCCGTCAATGTAGTCGTCGTTCGCGGGACTTGCGTACGGCTCGGTCATTTCCCATACTATCGGCGTAAACTCGTTTATGTCGTCACGGATTTTAATTTCTATATTGTCGCCGCCGCGCTCTATCTTAACGCCCGTTATGTCGTCGGCGTTGAGCGTAAGGCGGTTAAATTCCTTATAATATGAAATCGGTTCGAGCATAGCGTCGACCTTGTGCTTGTAGATAGTGTAAACCGCGTTATCGCCGTCCTTCATGACAAAGTATTCACCAAGTGACGCGCTCAAATCACCTATATACAGTTTGTTTTCCGTTCCGTCCTTTAGGCGCATCGTAACCGTTACGGTCGGATTGTCAAGACCGTAAGCGGACAAGTCCTCCGGCGTGTCGTAGCGGTTCCGGGATGTGAGATTCGATATAGTTCCGGCAAGTCCGAACGCCTTTTGCGGCGATATTTCCTCAGCGTTCTCGCCGTCAATCGTCCAATCGGAGTCGCCCGTGTTTACGGCTTTTATGTTAAAGTC
>CANQQS010000155.1 GCA_947626045.1 uncultured Clostridia bacterium
ATAAAGCAGCAGAACAAGAAGGCGGAGGAAAAAATAAAGGAGCTGCAGAGCTTCATACAGCGCTTCTCGGCGAACAAGTCAAAGTCAAAACAGGCGACGAGCCGTAAAAAGATGCTCGACAAGCTGACGGTTGAGGAAATGCCCGCGTCGTCGCGGCGTTATCCGTTCGTCGGCTTCGATATGGACAGAGAAGCCGGACGCGACTTGCTCACGGTGAGCGGCGTGTCAAAGACGGTAAACGGCGAAACGCTTTTGAAGGACGTTTCGTTCACGATGAACCACGACGACAAAATAGCGGTAATCGGTGAGAACGAGCTTGCCGTAACCGCGCTTTTACAAATACTCGCCGGCGAGGAAGAACCCGACGCGGGAACGGTCAAGTGGGGCGTAAGCACGTCGCAGAGCTATTTCCCGAAGGACAACTCAAAATATTTCGACGGCTGCACGCTTAACCTCGTAGATTGGCTGCGCCAGTACAGCGCGGAGGGGTTTGAGACGCAGAACGAAAGCTATATACGCGGATTTCTCGGCAGAATGTTATTCTCCGGCGACGACGTGTTTAAGCCGGTAAATGTGCTGTCGGGCGGCGAAAAGGTCAGATGTATGCTGTCGCGCATGATGCTTTACGGCTCGAACGTGCTTATCCTCGACCAGCCGACGAACCACCTCGATCTGGAGTCGATAACGGCTGTGAACAACGGTCTTAAGGCGTTCAAAGGCAACGTAATATTCGCGTCGCACGACCACGAGTTTGTGAACACCGTCGCGAACAGGATAATCGACATTAAAGCGGACGGAACTATCGTTGACAGAATGTGTACGTTTGACGAGTATATTGAAATGATGAGGGAGAAGCAAAATGAAGTTTGAGAATACCGAGGTTTACGGCTTCGCGCGTGCGATGCGCGGCATGAGAAACCCGCTCGAATCGTGGAAAAAGAACGACACCGTTGAGGAAAACGGACGCGTCGTGATAGGTGAAAACGATTTGGGGCTTGCGCAGCGGCTCATACGGTCGGGCAGCGAACACCGCAAATTCATGCGTCAGATTTTCGTGTCGGTCGATATAACCGGTCCGCTGTACTGGTGGAAGGAGTTTGACACGTACAAGGTCGGCACGGTCGCGAACAGTACGTCCACGATGCACAAGCTCTCGTCCACGCCGATAACACGTGAGTGCTTTGAAACAGACGATTACGCGCCCGACCTCGATTACGGCGGCGTACGGCTCGGCGACGTTATTGACAAGCATATCGAATTTTTGGAAAGCATGCGCGTAAAGTATCTTGAAACGAAGGACAAATCGTACTGGAAGGAGCTTATACGCTGGCTGCCGTCGTCGTGGCAGCAGACGCGGACTGTAACGATGTCGTACGAAAACCTGCTCGCGATGTGCTCTAAAGGACAGCGGCGTTTCCACAAGCTGACGGAGTGGTCGAAAGCGTTTATAGACTGGGCGCGGTCGCTCCCCTACGCGCAGGAGCTTATATTTATAGACGAGGTAGAACAGAATGATAGCAATAGTTGACTACGGCGCGGGTAATCTGCACAGCGTCAAAAACGCGCTCGATTTTATAGGCGCAAAAAGCGTTGTCACGAGCAGCGCGGACGTTATTGCGGACGCGGACAAGGTAATACTGCCGGGCGTGGGCGCGTTCGGCGACGCTATGGCAAGGCTTAGCGAAAGCGCGCTCGTTGACGCGGTAAAGCGCGCGATAGCGGACGATAAGCCGTTTCTCGGCATTTGTCTCGGACTGCATATGCTTTTTGAGGAAAGCGAGGAAAGCGCCGGAGCGAATGGTCTTGGTATTTTCAAGGGTAAAATCGTCAAAATCCCAGACACCGGTCTTAAAATCCCGCACATGGGCTGGAACAGCATTGACGTGGTAAAGGACAGCCGCATACTTAAAGGCATAGGCGGCGAGCCTTACGTTTACTTTGTTCACTCGTATTACATCAAGCCCGAGGACGAGGGAATTGTGAGCGCGTACACGGAGTACGGCGCGCATCTCGCAATCGCGGTCGAGAAGGATAACGTGTTCGCGGCGCAGTTCCACCCCGAAAAGAGCGGCGACGTCGGCATGACGATTTTGAAGAATTTTGTGAGCCTGTAAGGAGTAAATATGTACGCTAAGAGAATAATACCCTGCCTTGACGTTAAGAACGGCAGGGTGGTAAAGGGAGTCAATTTCGTAAATCTGACTGACGCGGGCGATCCTGTGGAGTGCGCGAAGGTGTACAACAAAGCCGGAGCGGACGAGCTTGTGTTCCTCGACATAACGGCGTCGTCCGACGCGAGGGACACGGTTGAGGATATGGTTCGCGCGGTGGCGCGCGAGGTGTTTATACCGTTCACCGTCGGCGGCGGTATACGAACGGTCGATGATTTCCGCAAAATACTCAACGCCGGAGCGGACAAGGTATCGGTAAACAGCTCGGCGCTCAAACGTCCCGAGCTTATAAGCGAGGCGGCGGAGCGGTTCGGCAGTCAGTGTGTCGTGTGCGCGATCGACGCGAAAAGGAACGGTAAAGGCGGCTGGGACGCGTACCTCAATGGCGGACGCGTAAACACCGGTATAGACGCTCTTTGGTGGGCGAAGCGCGCGGAGGAACTCGGCGCCGGTGAAATTCTTCTGACGAGCATGGACTGCGACGGCACGAAGGCGGGTTACGACGTGGAGCTTACACGCGCCGTGAGCGAGAACGCGAAAATTCCCGTCATAGCGTCGGGCGGTGCCGGAAAAATGGAGCATTTCCTCGACGTGCTGCGCGACGGCAAGGCGGACGCGGTACTGGCGGCGAGCTTGTTCCACTTCCGTGAAATTGAAATATCGGATTTGAAAAAATATTTAAGGGATAACGGGGAGAGTGTGAGATTATGAGTAAGAAAAACAGAAGAAAGACGCTTCCGGCGCGCAAGGAGGCGCTGCCGCGCGCCGAGTTTAACACGTACGATTCAAAGGCGTACATTCTGGCGACGCTGATTATATTCCATATCGTTCCGCTTGTGTTTGTGGGACTTAAGTTTGCCATGAAGCAAGAGCTTATGATCTTGTACACGCAGTTTGCGATTTACTTCAACAGCTCTCTGCTTGCGGTTATAGCGTTTCTGTACGGCATAAAGAAGGGCTTTAACCTGAAGCTGCCGTTCTTTATAAGTGTTATAGCAGTCCTTTCGCTTGTGTTCTACGCCGAATATGCGATGAGCCAAACGCTGCCTATGCTGATTGCGTTCGGGTTTGTGTATGTACTGTTTTCGTTTGTCGGCGTACTCATAGGCGCGTATATTAAGCGCGTGTTTAAAATGGATTAAGGGGGTACGCGTGATGGAAAAGGCATTGTACAAAGCGGTAACGGAAATGAATCCGCAGATTTACAAGGATTTTTACAAGTTTTATTTTAAAAAGCATTACCGCACCTTCAATATTATATCGACGTGCATCGCGGCAGCGGCGTTCGCGCTTACGGCGTACTTTTATATTATGAAGTTCGGCATGATGTGGATACTTATTGCGCTGTGGATCGCGGTCGTGATGTTTATTTATCCGCGGCTGGCGTACCGCCGTCCGAGCAAGCGTGCGAGCAAATCGCGTCAGACGACGCGCTTCCGCTTTTTCGACACTCACGTCACCGAAAAGACGAACGGTGAGGAAACGGATTACAAGTACGCGGATCTGCAGGAGGTTGTGGAGGGTAAAAAGTACATTTTTATTTTTCACGCCGAGGA
>CANQQS010000156.1 GCA_947626045.1 uncultured Clostridia bacterium
TCGATCTCGTTTCTCGTGATTTCCATACCCTGACCGCCGAGCACGTACGACGGACGCACAAGCAGCGGATATTCAAGCTTATCGGCTTCCTCAACGCCCTCCTTGACGCTCCACACCGCCTTGCCCTTCGGACGCTTTATGTTTAGCTTTTCAAGCATCTCGTCAAACTTTTCTCTGTCCTCCGCCTCGTCGATGTACTTCGGCTGCGTTCCGAGAACCGGCACATTCATATCCGCGAGGAAATTCGCGAGCTTGATCGCCGTCTGACCGCCGAACTGCAGTATTACGCCGTCAGGCTTTTCGAGCAGGATTATATTGTAAACGTCCTCCTCGGTAAGCGGCTCAAAATAGAGCTTGTCCGACGTGTCAAAGTCGGTGGAAACCGTTTCGGGGTTGTTGTTTATTATAATCGTCTCAACGCCCGCCTTTTCGAGCGACAGAACCGAGTGAACCGAGCAGTAGTCAAACTCTATACCCTGACCTATTCTGATAGGGCCCGAGCCGATAACTATGACCTTTTTCCTGTCAGAGGGGGTAGACTCGGTCGTGTCGTCGTATGTAGAGTAGTAGTAGGGCGAAACAGCCTCAAACTCACCCGCACACGTGTCAACCATCTTGTAAACGGGCGTGATGCCGAGCATCGAGCGCAGGTTAAAGACCTCGTTCGCGTGACAGCCGACAAGCTCCGCTATACCCTTGTCCGAAAATCCCATTTTCTTGTACTTTTTGAGCATATCATAGCTAAGGTCGGTGAGCTTGTGCTTTTTAAGCTCCTCCTCTGCGTCAACGATATTCTTAATCTTTTTGAGGAAAAACGGATCCATACCCGTAATTTCCGCGAGCTTGTCCATGTTGTAATTTCTTCTTATAAGCTCCGCGAGGTCGAAAAGTCTCTCGTCGTCGGGAACGATAACGCGCTGACGAAGCTCCACCGTCGAACGCTCTCTCGACGACTTTCTCTCAAGCGTGTACTGGTTGATTTCGAGCGACCTCACACCCTTTAAAAGCGATGCTTCGAGCGTGTTCGCAATAGCCATAACCTCGCCCGTAGCCATCATTTTCGTGCCGAGGTTACGCTTTGCGCCGAAGAACTTGTCAAAGGGCCACTTCGGGATTTTCGTCACGATGTAGTCGATCGCCGGCTCAAAACATGCGAACGTCTTGCCCGTAACGGCGTTTTTAATCTCGTCGAGGTTGTAGCCGAGCGCGATTTTTGCCGCGATTTTGGCAATCGGGTAACCCGTAGCCTTCGACGCGAGCGCCGACGAACGGCTAACACGCGGGTTAATCTCGATAACGGCATAATTGAAGCTGTCGGGATCGAGCGCAAACTGCACGTTGCAGCCGCCCTTAATCTCTATTGAATTTATAATATCGATCGCCGCCTTGCGCAGCATCTGATATTCCTTGTCAGCGAGTGTGAGCGCAGGAGCGACAACGATCGAGTCGCCCGTGTGAACGCCGACGGGGTCTATGTTTTCCATGGAGCAGACCGTTATACAGTTACCCGCGCCGTCGCGCATAACCTCAAATTCGATCTCCTTCCAGCCCTTTATCGACTTTTCGAGCAGCACCTGTCCCACTCTCGACAGCCTCAGACCTTGCGACAAAATAACCTCGAGCTGCTCCGGCGTTTCGGCGATACCGCCGCCCGTTCCGCCGAGCGTGTACGCCGGACGCACGATAACGGGGTAGCCTATCTGCTTCGCGAACAAAAGACCGGATTCAAGGTCGGTGACAATTTCCGACGGCGCGATAGGCTGATTTGTGCGCTCCATAAGACGCTTGAAGCTGTCGCGGTCCTCGCCCTCTTTAATTGAAGGGATTGACGTTCCTATAACCTTCATGCCGTACTTATCAAATACGCCCTTGTCGTACAGCTCGCACGCGAGATTAAGACCGGTCTGACCGCCCATGCCCGCGATAATTGAGTCGGGACGCTCCTTCTGTATAATCTTCTCCACATATTCTGCGGTCAAAGGCTCGATGTACGTCTGGTCAGCCATGCCGCGGTCAGTCATTATCGTGGCGGGGTTGGAGTTGACGAGAACAACGTCTATGCCCTCGTCCTTGATTGCCTGACACGCCTGCGTGCCGGAATAGTCGAACTCCGCCGCCTGTCCTATTACGATAGGGCCGGAGCCTATTACGAGAACCTTCTTTATACTTTTATCTAACGGCATATTATTTTACCTCCTTCAAAAAACGGTCGAATAACCAGCCCGTGTCGAGCGGCCCCGGCGACGCTTCGGGGTGGAACTGCACGCTCATGATTGGGAGCATCTTGTGCCGTATACCCTCGCACGTGCCGTCATTCACGTTCACGAACGTTTCCTCAACCTCGTCTGGATAGTCGGAAACGATGTAGTTGTGGTTCTGGCTCGTGATGTAGACATTGCCGGTTTTCAAATCCTTTACGGGGTGGTTGCCGCCGTGGTGACCGAACTTAAGCTTTTTCGTTTTGCAGCCGAGCGCAAGACCGATAATCTGGTGTCCCATACAAATTCCGCAAATTGGGTATTTGCCGATAAGCGCCTTAACGGTATCGACCGTGCCGGGCGCGTCAAGCGGATTTCCGGGGCCGTTCGACAGGAATATCATATCGGGCTTTACCGCGTCAATCTTATCCGCGCTCACATCGGCGGGGAACACGGTAAGGCGGCAGTCGCGCTTCGCGAGATCCCTTACAATACCCTGCTTCGCGCCCATATCTATAAACGCGATGTGCGTTCTGCCGGTATCGTTCACAGTGTAAATGCCGTCCGTCGTCGTCTGCATGATAACCTTGGAGTTATCCATCGAGTCCATCAGAATCTTTATATCGTTATCCGACGGGTCGCCCTTCATGATAACGCCCTTCATAACGCCCACGTCTCGCAGTATACGCGTGAGCGCGCGCGTGTCTACGCCCTCAAGACCGACAACGCCCTGCTGGCGCAGAAAGTCGTCAAGGTTCATCTCGTTTCTGAAATTTGAGGGAAAGTCGCACTTCTCACGCACCACGAACGCTTTAAGGTTTGTATGCTTAGCCTCCATATCCTCAAAATTGATGCCGTAATTTCCTATGAGCGGGAACGTCATTGTGACGATCTGTCCCGCGAACGACGGGTCGGTAAGCGTTTCCTGATAGCCTGTCATACCCGTGGTAAACACGACCTCGCCGACGATATTCGCGTCCGCGCCGAAAAGCTCGCCGACGAACCTCGCGCCGTTTTCCAAAATAAGCTGTCCTTTCATAAGCTCAAACTCCTTCTCACATAATGTCTGCAAAAAAAATGACAATGAATAAATCCATTGTCAATCGTTTTTAAAAACAAAAACAGAAATAAAGGGGGAATTGCAAAACCCGTCGCGCATATATATTAAGTTTTTCCATACAGCGTGCGGCATGATGCGTTTCTCTCCTTTACTCACTTCAATTTATTTTATCACCGCGAAAAGAATTTGTCAATATATTGTATCAAATTTGTCATTTTTTTGGAAAAATTTATAAAGTCGAAATTGACTTTTTGCAAAAATGGTGATATAATATAATTAAGGGAAATTTCGGCATAATATTGAAAGGCGGTAAAAAGATGTATCTCGTCGGCGATAAGGTTGTGCATCCCATGCACGGCGCGGGCACAGTTGAAGAAATCAAAGAGATGGAAATTGTCGGCGTAAAGCGTCAGTATTACGTTGTTCGTTTTGCTATCGG
>CANQQS010000157.1 GCA_947626045.1 uncultured Clostridia bacterium
ATGAGGATAACGTCGCCCGGCATCATATACCGCGCGTCCTCGCCCTCCATTTTGAATATACCCTTGCCCTCGGTCACAAGAAGTATCTGTCCGCCGTCGTGAGAGTGCCAGTCTGTTCTCGTACACGGCTCGAACGTCACCAGTCCCATTGACGGGATCTTCATTGTTTCGTCATAGCCGGTAAGAAAATTCAGATACGATGTTCCCGTAAAATTCGGGACGGGGTTTTCGCTGCCGCGCGGGAAAACGTAATTGATTTTATCCGCGTTCATAATAGTCACGGTCTGCGTATTGCCGTTCCACATCACCGTGTAACCGAAGCTCTCCGCGATAAAGCGTATCGGGAGCATTGTGCGGTCGTTTATTATGACCGGCGTAACGTCAAGCGTCTGCGCCTCGTTGTTTAAGTACGCGGTCGTGCTGTCAATAGTGAGCTTTATCACATCGCCGTTATACGCGAGCGTCGCGGTTCTCGCGTTTTCGTCCCATTCGACCGTGCCGCCTATGCCCTCGACAAACGCGCGGACGGGAAGCAGAGTTCTGTCGTCAATTATAACGGGAACGGTGCCGTTTTCGTCGATATTCTTTTCCGCGCCGTTTATCGTCATAACGGGATCGTTTATCCGCATTGTAACCGTTGTTTTGTCCGACTGCACCGGTGCTGATTGTGTGGTGTTCACCGCTGAATTTATCGCGCTCATAATATTGAGCGTTCTCGGAAAACCGTTGTACGGTGTGCAAAGGAGCGCGGCGGCAAGCATCGTGTCTGCGGTATTACCAGCCGCGATATTCGCCGCGTAGTTTGCGGGAACTTCGTCCTCGCGTCCGCCCTGCGCCGCTATAACGGTCAGGTCGATAAGCGCCTTAGCTTTCGCGTCGTCCGACGTGGGAACGGCTGCTCCGTCGATCACCGCGTTTACCGTGTTTAAGATGATCTCCTGCGTCTTGGCGTCGAGATTTTTGTCTATAAATCCGTCCTTGTCGTCCGCATCATAATGCGCGGTTATCCCCAAAAGCTCCTCGCTGTCGCTCTTGTAGGAGGTCGTTATCGTTTCCGTTTTGCCCTCAGGCTCTGTCGGAGCGGTTTTACTTTCGCCGCTGTCAACCGTGTTTATTACGCTTAACGCAAGCGCCGTCTTTTCCGCGCCGTTGTATTTCTCATTGAGCAGCACCGCCGCGCGGAGCATATCAGCCGAGTGACCGACGCTTAGATTACCGTTCGCGTGTCCCATAAGCTGACCGCCGCAGCTGCCGTTTGCGACGATCGTGCAGAAGGTCAGGAACTCGCGCGTGTAAAGCGAAAGACCTGTTCTGTTATAGAAATCGCCGAAGCAAATCCCCGACAGATAAAGCGTTTGCAGCTTCATAGCCTCGCTCATATCGTCCGTGATAGTGCCTATCTGCGGACCGAATAATTCACGCTGCACATTAAGTCCGTCGTTATATCGGTTTTCCTCGGTCGAGGTTATGCGGCTCGAATACGGAATATCCTTTCCGAGAGATTTAAGCGCCTCGTCCGCAGCGTCGAGCGCACCCGCGGCACGCGTGTAGCCGCAGTACGCCGCGCTGTGATATATCGCCTCTTTGATCTCGACCGCCGTAAGTCCGTCGTCAAGAGCGGCTTTCACCTCGTCGGCGATTTCATCGTAAAGCATATCGGCGCTTAATGTCGCAAGCGTTGATAAATGCTGCATTTTTACATCAAGGTTTTCATTTACAAATTCCGCTTTTTCCGCGTCGCTCATGCTCGTAAGCGTATCCGTCAGCACCGATGTGTCGGTCGATTTCAAATCAACGTCAGCCGCAAGCGCCGCCGTTATGCCCGTAAGCGTGACCGCGAGCGCGGTAATTATCGCTAATACTCTTCTCATCTTAACTCTCCTGTTCGCCGTCGATAGGTTTATTTAACATTCTCTTTGATCCAATTTTCGATATGGCTTGCGATTTCCTCGCTGTTCATCTCCTGGAACATAAAATGTGAATTGCCCATTATGCCTATATCGGGAAGATTTATCACCGTGCAGTTGCCGCCGTCCGCGTTATACTGCTCCGCAAACGCGACCGCCCCGTCGCGGACTCCCTTCCAGAAGCCGGTGGACTGAATATCCTCCGGTCCGTTATCAATATAGTCGCCGAAGTAAATCACCATAGGAATTTTCGCATCGAGGAATTTCTTGTACTGCTCCGAACCGATTTCGGGAGTGCCGCCCGGCTCTATCGCAACGATCGCCGCGACATTTTCCGTATCGACGTTCCAGCCTACCGCACCGCCCTGAGAGTGCGTAACGTATATGCTCTTTTTGCCTGTCTTTTCCTTAACGTCCTTCATGACCTCGTTCATCGCTGCGGTATTAACAGCCATGTCGAAGCTGCCCGTGTTCGGCGTCATCTGACGGAAGAACTGATCCTGCGCTTCCTCGCCTTCGGGGAACTGCGAGCCTTCATATCGTTCCGGCGCGACGCGTCCTATTCTGAAATGCGTGTACCACGCCTGATCGCCCGGCATATATTCCTTCGACTCAGCCGACCATGTATCTATATTGTCGTTAGTCATCGCCGTTGTCGCTCCCGCTTCGCCTCTGCGCGGCTGATCCACGAGAAATACGCTGTGTCCCTTGCGAAGGAACGACGTTGACCAGCCCTCGCGTCCGTCGGGCGTTGTCATCCAGCCCATTCTCGACTGTCCGTAGCCGTGCAGGAATACCATAGGCAAGCCTGTTTCGTTTTCGGGTATCTGATACAAGACGTTCGCGTGGTCTACATGAGCGGTATTACCCGCGCGTGTTCCGTCAAGCCAGTTTGTCGTTTCGTCAAACTCGCCCTCGGCGGGTTCCGTAACCGTGCCGCCCGACGAGAACATACCTTCCTCAGCGATCGCGAGAGCGTTTGACGCTTTCGACGATAATGCGATAGTGTCGTCCTTAAAATCAACATCGAAGCCGCCGACCGTGTCCGAAATATCGCGCAGCTTGAAATATGTGTAGTCCTCTATGTTGTAGCCTTCAATGCTCGCGGAATTTCCGTCAAACGTGATTGGAAACTCGTTCGGAGTCGCGATCAAATCCGCCGCAAGCGCACCCGCCATACCGAATATTACCGCGCCCGCGATAAAGCCTGTTACAAAATTTCTTTTCATTGTCATATCCTCCTTAATAACACTCGTTTAGTATATCTAAGATTTCAGAATGTGTAAGCTGCTTGTAGCTTCCCGCCGAAATATTGCACGACCACGCGATTTCGGGTAATATTCCTTTATCCTCGATACCTAATTCACGCAGGGTTTTGGGTAGCCCGATTTCATTTATAAAGTCCTCAAGAGCTTTGATTCCCGCGAGAGCAAGCTCGTCGTCCGTTTTGCCGTCCGCGCTTATTTCCCAGGCATTACGCGCAAATCTTACAAACTTGTTCAAACCGCTTTTATAAATATGTCTGTAATACGTCGGGTGAATGACCGCCAGTCCGCAGCCGTGGTTGCAGTCGGTGTACGCGCCGAGCTGATGCTCGATCTGATGCGCCTCGAAGTCCGTTTTCTTGCCGAGCTTTATAACTCTGTTTTCCGCCATAGTCGAAGCCCACATCAAATTACTGCGCGCCGTGTAGTCCGACGGATTTTCAAGCGCAATCGGGAGATTATGAATTACGCTTTTCATAAGGGCTTCGGCTATGTCGTCGGAAACATTGTT
>CANQQS010000158.1 GCA_947626045.1 uncultured Clostridia bacterium
ATAATACTGCGCATAGGGCTTGCGCTGCTGTTCGGACTCGGCTTCAAAATGCAGCACTACGGCTTCTGGCTCGGCGACGCGCTGGCGGGCTTCACACCGCTGTGGATCGGGCTTATATTCTACTTCAGCGGGAAATGGAAATCCGACGCTTATACGGGATAATGTTCTGTTTTATTTCGTAAATTCTCTGTTATGACTGAAAAAATTTCAAAAATATTTCATTTACCATTGACAACACGACGAGTACACAAATACTAAAAACAGGAATTTGCCATATTTGCCAAATTCCTGTTTCGCTTGTTGGAGATAATTCCCCAAACCCCACGAACAAAGGTTTTCACCTTTGGGCTGTGCCCCAAGACGGGGCTTTTTTGCTTTTGTTCAACTTGAGCAAAAGCGAGATAAAAAAATTCCTCCACACACTAAATATTTTACTTGCATTAATTCGCGGCTCGATCATAAAGAAGACGGAGAGGTTAAACTCCTATGGAGCGATTGGCAAATCGCCGTTTGATGAGGACAAAAAATATTTCATCAAAGGGAGTGATATTACTTGAAGTATGAAGTGCCAATATGGGAAAAATCAAATCTTAATCTTGAAGAAGCGGCAACATATTCCGGAATAGGCATAAATAAGCTGCGGCGTATAAGCGATAAAGAAGACTGTTCTTTCGTTTTATGGATTGGAAGTAAGCGTCTGATAAAACGGCGCAAACTTGATGAATATATCGAAAACACATATTCAATATAAATTAAAAATATAACTTGACTCATTGAAAGACTTGCGGAAACGACAATTCCGTGTTATGATATATGTGATGTTAATATTATTGTCTTTTCAATGAAGATTGAAAGGAAGATGATAAAAATGTCAAACAGAAACAATAGAAGACTGGACAAAAACAGAATTGTCCCCCGCAGAGAATACTTAAGATATCCACAATCGACACAGTGCATAACGTTCTTCATCAGATTTTTGATCTTGCGGTTGACGACAACTATATTCGCGTCAATCCCACAGACAATACGTTGAAAGAGTTAAAACAGTCACATAACTTTGAAACAAAAAAGAGAAAGGCTTTGACAATTCCGGAGCAACGGTTGTTTGTTGAGTTTCTGAAAACGAATATGCAGTATAACCATTGGTATCCGATATTTGCCGTAATGCTCGGAACAGGTATGCGTGTGGGTGAAATTACCGGCTTACGATGGAATGACATTAATTTTGCCGATAATATGATAAGCATAAATCACACGCTTGTGTATTACAATCATGGTGACGGCAACGGTTGCTCTTACAGCGTGAACACACCAAAAACCAAGGCGGGTGAGCGTACAATACCGATGCTTGATTATGTCAGAGATGCACTAAAGCGGGAAATGGCATATCAAGGCGGAAATCGGCATTTCTTGTCGGGCTGAAATTGACGGGTATAGCGATTTTGTTTTTGTTAATAGGTTTGGCGATGTGCAAAATCAGGGAACGCTTAACAAGGCTTTGCGGAGAATTATCCGCGATTGCAACGATGAAATTTTGCTTAAAGGAACAGACAATCCAACATTGCTGCCGCATTTCAGCTGCCATTCGCTAAGACACACTTTTGCGACAAGACTTTGTGAGAACGGAGTAAATATAAAGGTTATTCAAGAGGTTCTCGGACATAGCGATTTTTCGACGACCTATGTAATAACCGATGCTGCGTAATGGCTGTAAAATAGTGGTTTTGAGGATTTATAAAGACTTTTATAAAAGTCTGGAATGAAATATGAAGCCATTGGATAAAAAAATAAGGAATAAAAGGGGTAAGACAAAATGGATACTGAAAGCTATGCTGTGGTTCAAAATTCTTATGTTCAGGATAAGGATTTGTCGTTGACTTTTTCACACAATGGTCATTTCTGCAAAGTTGGCATGGGTAGATATAAATTAATTGTTTTTGCAGAAAACGAACAAAAAATGTGTGAAATAGGTGTTGATGCATATTATGATTGCTTGAGATATTGTTGCGGATTTCTATATGTAGGCAATAGATACGGATTGATAAGCAAAGTGGATATTGATAAGGGTCGAATTATAAAAGAATTATTTATTAATGAAAGTGCGGCTAAATACTATTATGATCACATAAATATGTATCCCCATACCTTGCCTCATATTATCAAGACACACGAATTGGGCGACTATACTTATCTCCCAGAATTGCATATTATGAATGAGGTTGTTTCTCATAATGCAATTACTGTGTTAGCTGCAAATGATTATTATATTGCTGCGGGAGATGTATCGGGGAGAGTAAGCGTCTGGGATGTTGGTGATATGTCTCTCAAAAAATCGTTTGAGGTTGAAGGTGCAATATCCAATATGGAGTTTATAGACGATTCGTTACAGATAGATTACGTTGAGGATAAAGAAATTGAAAGCCCTTCTGTGCTGACAAGATATAAAAAAGCTATGAGGAAACTTGTAAAATATTAAGTCCATATATTATGAATAATCGAAGGACAACGCATACAGCAATATTTGTATTTTGGGCTAAAGCTGAAACAAAATGTTCTGTAAGAAATTCGTATAATTTCGTATAAATACGGTTTTTGAAAATGCGAAAAGCGTTGATATATAAAGGAAAAGCATTATTACTTTGTTTCCCGACGATGAAGTTATTGGGGAATAAATGGCATTGTAATACGGAATGTGAGGTTCAGCGCAAACTTTTGACAGCAATTTGACGGCAAATTTTTGAAGAATGACGCACCGTCATGAAGTGTGACGAAGTTCAAGCGAAGAAAATCGGATTTCGGAATACTTTTGTTACAGTCAAAAATCCAAATCAAAATTAGTCAAGTATAAATTACTCATTTATACTTGACTAATTCTTTCTCCTATGATATAATTTACACAGCCTAAGATGGAGGTTGTGTAAATGTTTATAGGCAGAGAACGTGAGCTTAAGACGCTTGACAGTCTATACCAATCGAATAAATTTGAATTTGCGGTTATTTACGGCAGGCGCCGTGTAGGTAAAACTGCGCTTATAAATCAGTTTATTTGGGATAAAAGAGCCATATATTTTATGGGCGTTGAAAGTAACGCAAAGCAGAATCTTGAAAACTTTTCAAAAAGCATTATGGAGTTTGCAAGCGGTTTTGAAACAGAAAGCTCTTTTCTTTCCTTCCAAGCCGCAATTGAATATGTATTTAAGCTTGCCGAAAAAGAAAAAATCATCCTTGCTATTGACGAATACCCTTATGTGGCTCGTTCATCCAAAAGTCTTGCGTCCACATTGCAGCTTTTGATAGACAAATACAAAGATACATCGAAACTGATGCTTATTCTCTGCGGTTCTTCCATGTCATATATGGAAGACCATGTGCTTGCGTATAAAGCACCTCTCTATGGTAGAAGAACAGCTCAAATTAAGCTTTTACCTTTTGATTTTGAAGAAACCTGCGAGTGCCTTCAAGGTATGTCAGACGAGGATCAGGCGCTGATCTATGGTATTGCCGGCGGCACGCCACAATACCTTTTACAAATGAGCAGCAAATTGAGCGTGGAAGACAATATCAAAAACACATATCTTAACCCTACATCCTTTCTTTATGAAGAGCCGACCAACCTGTTAAAACAGGAAGTGCGTGAGCCTGCTACTTATACGGCAATTATTACGGCTATCGCAAC
>CANQQS010000159.1 GCA_947626045.1 uncultured Clostridia bacterium
ATAGTTGTTCCAATGCGTCTTGTCATAAAAATACAGTTATTCATGGTTTTGCCCTCCTTTTTGCTGTGAAATATGCGGTCAAGAGAAACAAAACAATTATGACAGCAAACGCTTCTACCCATTTTCCGGTCATAAAAGCAATAATTCTCTTGACAAAGTGTAATCTAAATGATATAATATAGATTACTCCCTACATAAATAGGAGAAAATCAAGGGTAAAAACGGAACTGTTTTTGAAAAAAATTTGAAATTTTTTTACGAAGGAGATGATGCCTATGGAATCTGCATATGACCTCTTGCCCGACAACGAACCGCCTCAGCTTAAAAAGCTGAAACGCGACATTGAAGCGGAGGCATTAAAGCGTCTTGAGGAAGCGGCAAAAGCTAAAGGAGATAAAGAAGATTTTGAATATATAGTGAAGCAATACGACAGGCTTGACGCTAACCGCGAGCGCAGAGAGCGTTACCACGAAATATTGCGCGGTAATAATATCCCAATCGAATACGGAGCGGCAAAAAGCAGCGTGTTTAACCGAAACTTTATGAAATTAGCCGCGAAAGGAAATTTTATAGATATTATCTATGACAGACCGCAGGAGATAGAACAGCTCGTTACTGAGCGGTATATGTATGAAATACTGAAAAACCTAAAACCCGAGTACAAAGAGCTTCTATACTATATAGCTGTAATGAACCTGACAAATCATCAGATTGCAGATATTCGCGGACAAACAGAGCGTAATATACGCAAGGTTAAAAATACGATGATGAATAAAATACGGAAGCAGGCATACGAATACTTGACATCGCCTGAAACGGCAGGACATCAGCTAACGCTTATGGAAAAGGATTTCATCAGGAGATATGAAGAAAAATTAGGGATTGACAAAATGAACACTGAATGATAGAATAGTAATATGTAGAGATTTATTTAGATTACTTATTTTTAATATATAAGAAAGGCGGAAGATATGAAACATTTCTTTGAACACGCAAATTCGCATTGGGTACGGTACAGCGATTATGAAATAACGGAAGATGAAAACAAAGTCACATACATCAATCCGGCGAACGATGCCATACCCGAAATATATGACCCACTCAAAGATGTTGAGAATATGGTTTTGGACGCGGTCAATATCGGTCAAATGAGCATCGGCAAGCGCCCGAAGATTGATGTTGAAATGGCGGTTTTGGACTTCGTAAAAAAATATGGACTGCTCGGCATTATGACAGCCATTCCGACAACAGCGGAATTTATGAATTATGATACAGTGTATTTGACGAGAAATCCTGTTATTGACGCGGACAGTATGCCGACCGATAAATATATGGAATATTTCTTCCCGTTCGGTCAGCCGGACATGATTAAGTCGCAAAATGGCGTAACGCTGAATATTTCCGGCGATGTTTCAATGATGGCGCTCACGCTAACGATGAGCGACAGACCTGTTGCGTTCGGAGCGGAGTTTCAAAAAGAATACGCGGAACGCATAGATTGGATAATACGGATAATGCGCGACTTATCATTTGTTTTCATAACGTCGTTTTTGTACTATAACGATTTTGAAAAGCTGTCAGACAGCCAAAAGGATATTTACCGAAAGAGCATAGCCATATTTGACGGAATTGCACCGACATATCACGTTGAGTTGCTCGACACTCCGACTATGGTATGGGATTTCAATTCCTTGCTGACTGTCATAAGGACGATGTTTTACCTGTTGCTGACAGACAAGAAAACGCCTCTGCGGTTGTGCAAGCATTGTCAGGAACCGTTTATCGCCAGTCGACCGAGCGCGGTGTTTTGCAGTCCGGCTTGTAAGAATAGGTATAATGTGTATAAGAGCCGCGGCAGGAATAAAGGCGAGGAATAATAAATTTCATATATAGCATGAGCCGTTCTTCTCGAATGAAGAACGGCTCAACTATGTACATAGATTAATTACCTACGAATACGTTATTACTTACCGAAAGGCAATCCATCATAATACGAACGCCTAAGCTAAATCCAAGTTTAAAATCAATCATTCCTGTTTCTTCAACGATTTCATCGTCGGCTTCAATCAAGCGCTCAAGCATAGTCCGTTCCGGCTCGGCAAGAGCTTCTTTTAACTTCTCCTGCATTTTCAAAGTTATTTCCGTCGCCTGCTCATACCGCGCTGACCGGGTGATATTCTGTGTGTTCGGCTTGATATTTCCGTAATACAATTCTTCGATAAAATTCACAATAAACACCTCCGATACCGTATTAAACATCAAAAGCACCGTCGTAAATATAGTCGTGGTAAATGAGTTCTTCAACTCTTGATTTTATCAAGTTCATTCGCCGTACCCATTCCATTTGGTCGACAGCTTTTAATGCTTCGTTCACACCCTCACGCTCTGCCATCTTCGGTACGAGCCTATCCAACATTTCGTGACAGGTTTTATCAATTTCGGCGAGATGCTTTAACAGTGTGCCGTTTAGCAGCATAACAGTGTAAAGCCCTTGTCGATGTTTCCGCAGATATTCGCGGCGTAACATACCGTATTTGCCGATACTGTAATGCTCGTCGGGTACGGTAAGCGCGGGGATATAGTAATCACCGCATTTCAAATACTCAATTTTCATTTTCGTTTCTCCTCTCTTTGTGGTAATTTGTAGTTATATGGATATTTGTGAAATTTTAATTTCCACCGCCTTTCGTTGTATATAACTACCGTTCAAATTACCGCAAATGAGCCGCAGCCATATACTGTATTAGGTGAATGTGGTTGATTATTTCATTCACCCTTTACAGTATAACTCGTATGCAAAAGATACATCGAAAAAAATCAAAGCTGTTGCAAAAGCCAAAGGCGAATCCGGCAGACATCTGACAACGATACCACCTTATGGATATATGAAGAATCCAAATAATACTGATGAATGGCTTGTTGATGAAGACGCTGCCGAAATGGTAAAAAGAATTTTCAAAATGTGTCTTGACGGTTACGGTCCAACACAGATTGCGAAACAACTTAAAGCAGAAAGGGTTTTAAAGCCAACTGCCTATTGGTATGAGAAAGGCAATATCAATTTCAGTGTACCGCCGAACGACCAATACGGTTGGAGTGCACGCACTATCGGTGATATACTGATGAAAAAAGAATATCTCGGTCATACGGTAAACTTTAAGACTTATAAAAAATCGTATAAGTCAAAGAAGATATTGCATAACTCCGAAGAAAATCAAATGGTTTTTGCAAACACTCACGAAGCTATTGTTGACCTTGACACTTGGGAACGAGTACAGGAATTGCGCAAGAACAAGCGCAGGCCGACGAGGACGGGTAAAACGAATATGTTTTCTGGAATTGTCTACTGTGCCGACTGCGGACAAAAGCTGTACTATTGTACGAGCAAATACTTTGAGAGCCGCCAAGACCACTTCGTATGCTCGACCTCACGCAAGCAGGGCACCGACGTATGTGATACCCACTTCATCAGAGCGGTTGTGCTCGAACAAGGCGTATTACAACATCTGCGTTATGTAATCAATTTTGTATCAAGCTTTGAGGACAAATTTCGTGAAATAATGGGCGCGAAACATAAAGCAGAAGTCAAGAAAGAGCTTGCAGCAAAACGCAGAGCTATAACCAAAGCCGAGAAGCGAATTGCCGAGTTAGACCGATTATTCAAATC
>CANQQS010000160.1 GCA_947626045.1 uncultured Clostridia bacterium
GATTTAGATGTGTAAAACCCCTCCGACGCCTACGGCGCCACCTCCCCTAGTAGGGGAGGCTTACGATATGCGGCGCCACACGGGAGGCTCCCCTATTAGGGGAGCTGTCACACGTAGTGTGACTGAGGGGTTTATACAGGCGAACACGGTTCGCCCCTACGATACCGTTGACATCGGGTTATCATGGACGGGCGACCGCAAGGGTCGCCCCTACACCCGTATTTTATAAATTGCGCGCCGTAGGGGCGACCCTTGCGGTCGCCCGCATTTCTCCGCTAAATCATAATTTAACTAATAACCGAAAAGGAGGCATGTGCCATGTCAAAGTTGGAACAACTCACATTCAAAATGATCGAATACTACACCGCCGAGCCGGCGCGGGTGCAGCATTTTATTAAGGTTCACTCGTTTGCGCGGCTTATCGGCATGAGCGAGGGGCTTTCCGAAAAGGAGCTTTTTACTCTCGAAGCCGCCGCGCTTGTGCATGACATCGGAATAAAGAAAGCCGAGGAGGTTTACGGAAGCTCCGCAGGGCATTATCAGGAGGAGCTTGGACCTCCGATTGCTGAGGAAATGCTTGAGGAACTCGGCTTTGACCGTGATGTTATAACCCGCGTGTGCTACCTCGTTGCGCATCATCATACATATACCGACATAGACGGCGCGGATTACCGGATACTTGTCGAGGCGGATTTTCTCGTAAATCTGTATGAAGACAGCGAATCGGTGTCTGCGGTGAAATCGGCATACGATAAAATTTTCAGAACCGAATCGGGAAAGCGGCTCTGCCGCGCGATGTTCGGTATAGATTAAGTCGCCCGTATGCCCCCCTCTATGAGGGGGTCTAAACTTGCTTGCAAGTTTAGGGGGGTGTAGTGCATAATATCTATGACACCCCCCAAAACTCATAAATGAGTTTTGACCCCCTCGGAGAGGGGGTCATACCAAAATAAAAATTCATCTTGCAATACGCTTACCAATGATGTATAATAGTACCATTAGCTAAAATGCAAAGCATGAAAGGATGAAAAAAATGGCTGTATTAATGATTGTATTGGGAATAGTAATGGTACTGGGCGGAATATCGTGCATATTCGCACCGGTCATGACATTCGTGGGAACGGGTTACATAACGATTGTAATTGTCGCCGCGATGATGATTGTGTACGGCGTAATGAACGTGGTACAGGCGGTACGCGACAATGAATATGGCGTGAATATGCTGTTCGGCATACTGTCCGTAATAGCGGGCGCGGTGCTGTTCATACCCGGTATGCAGATTATTGCGGGAGGCGCGGCGCTTTACATCGTGTCGTTCTGGTTCATAATCAAGGGACTTGTGACAATGTTCCTCTCGCTCAACATGAAAAGAGTGTCGGGCGGTAATGGCTGGATATTCTGCATGATTTTGGGCGTACTGGGTGTACTGCTCGGAATAGTTTCCTGCATAAAGCCGATTGTGTCAGCCGCGCTGATAGGTCTGTGGATAGGCTTCTATCTCGTCGAAACCGGCGCGGATATGATAATACTCGGCCGGAACGCGCGAAACATAAAATAAGCAAAATCCGGTTTACACATGCGCCGCGCGAAAACGCGGCGCTTTTTCTTAACCAAATATTAACAATTTGAAAATTATCCGAAAAAGTCGTTGCAATCGGGGAAAAAGTGTGGTACAATGTACGCTGGTAAATATGTCCGCAACTCAAGCGGACAAAATCTAAGGAGGAAATCATCACTATGGCAGTGAAAACAGAACAGGTAGAGAAGAATTTGGTCAAGCTCACGTTTGACGTAAGCTATGAGGAATTTGACAAGGCTATAAACAGGGCGTACAGAAAGAACGCCAACCGCTTTAACGTTCCCGGTTACAGAAAGGGCAAGGCTCCCCGCGCGATAGTCGAGAAGTATTATACGGCGGCTGTGTTCTACGATGAGGCGATCAACGACGTTCTCCCCGACGCTTACGAGGCGGCTCTTAAAGAGTCGGGCGTTGAGTCGGTGGCGCGCCCCGAAATAGACGTTGAGGATATAACAAAAGGCGAGCCGGTCGTGTTCACCGCGCTCGTTACGACAAAGCCGGAGGTTAAGCTCGGTGATTACAAGGGTATAGAAGTGGATAAAATTGACTATACTGTAACAGACGAGGATGTTGACAAGGACATCGAGGCGGCAAGACAGAAGAACGCGAGACTTATAACCGTTGAGGACAGACCTATCGAGAACGGCGACATCGCGGTAATCGACTTTGAGGGATTCTCGGACGGTGAACCGTTTGAAGGCGGCAAGGGCGAGGGCTACGAGCTTGAAATCGGCAGCGGTACGTTTATTCCCGGCTTTGAGGAGCAGCTTGTAGGCGCGAGCGCAGACTCCGACGTTGAAGTAAACGTAACGTTCCCCGAGGAGTACCATTCGGACGCACTCGCGGGTAAGGACGCGCTTTTCAAGGTACACGTACACGAGATAAAGAAGCGCGAGCTTCCCGAGGTTGACGACGATTTCGCGAGCGAGGTCAGCGAGTTTGACACGCTTGACGAGTACAAGGCTGACATCAGAAAGAAGCTCGAAGAGGCAGCCGAAAACAAGGCGAGAACCGAAACGGAAAACGCCATTATAAACAAGGTTGTCGAGAACGCCGAGTTTGAGCTTCCCGAAAAGATGGTTGAAGCGCAGATCGACAACATCGTAAGAGATTTCTCGCAGAGAATTGCGTACCAGGGTATGACGCTCGAAATGTACATGCAGTACACGGGTCAGACGCCCGAAACGTTCAGAGCGCAGTTTACCGAGCAGGCGAAGCAGCAGCTTTCCGGTTCGCTCGTGCTTGAAGCGATAGCGAAGAAAGAGGGAATAGAAGCGGGTCCCGAGGAGCTGGAGCTTCACCTTGTCGATATGGCGAAGAAGTACAACATGGAGCTTGATAAGCTCAAGGAAGCGCTTTCGGACGACGAGAAGGAAAATATAAAGAAGGATCTCGAAATACAGAAAACAATCGACATGATTGTAAACAACGCTTCCGTAAAATAAATTTCACAAACATCGAAAGGAATGAATACTATGGCATTGGTACCTATGGTCGTTGAGCAAACCAACAGAGGCGAGCGTTCATACGACATTTATTCGAGACTTTTGGAGGACAGAATAATATTTCTCGCGGATCAGGTCGACAACGCGACGTCGAGCCTTGTCGTTGCGCAGATGCTTTTTCTTGAGGCGAAGGATCCCGACAAGGATATTCAGTTCTACATCGACTCGCCGGGAGGCTCGATAACGGCGGGTATGGCGATTTACGACACTATGCAGTATATAAAGTGCGACGTGTCCACGATCTGCATAGGCATGGCTGCGAGCATGGGAGCGTTCCTTTTGTCAGCCGGCGCAAAGGGTAAGCGTTTCGCGCTGCCAAACAGTGAAATAATGATTCACCAGCCGCTTATTTCCGGCGGCGGACTGAGCGGTCAGGCGACGGACGTTGACATCTACGCCAGACACCTTATGAGAACGAAGGAAAAGATGAATCGTATCCTTGCGGAAAAGACAGGTCAGTCTTACGAAAAGGTATGCGCCGACACTGAGCGCGACAACTTCATGACCGCGCTCGAAGCGAAGGAATACGGACTTGTGGACGAGGTAATAGAGAGAAAGTCCAAGTAACATCT
>CANQQS010000161.1 GCA_947626045.1 uncultured Clostridia bacterium
AGATTATATCATCAATCCAAACCCGCGCCCAGCGGCAGAATTACAGAAAAATTTATTGGCGGTCTGTATAATGCGCCCAAATGAATTTATTTACTAAATGGGTTATGCTCTCTCGCATATTCTTAAGCTGTTTTCACAATTTTTCCTCCTGTTTAAATTTTTACCTTATTTTTACTCCCCATCAAAAGATAGGGGCATTTTTGAGTATTTTTTCGGCTCTTGACCTGTAAAATTTGACGATTTTAAAATAGAAAATGCTCAAATGAACAAAGTGGTACATTTAAAACATTTCTATCTTCAAATTTCTGACTTTTACGGATCTTGACCATATTTTGCCTATTCAATCTCCTGCTCCCGATTACGCCGTTTCGGGACATCGAGAATTGTATCAACATTCGCCTTTATAACGTCCATTTCCGAAAGAGCTTTTTCGACTTTCGATATTCCGCATAAAGCTGTTGTTTCCGCTTCGTTAATTCAGCAAGCTCTGTATTCAGACTTTCTGCGCTTGGCAGCTTATTATCGTCAACAACGGACGATAAATATTTTTGCGCAGCCTCGAATCAAATCATCTCGCATCTATGCTCGCGTCCAAAAGCATTGCTTTTTTAGGGTGTATTTAATAGGATGCGTCTTTGTAATCGCCATATCTCGTCAAGCCTTTCTTTTATCTCGGCTATATCGGTTTCATATACGGAGTCGGTAGCATTTACGCGCTTCGCGATTTGGTTTATGTTCAGTCCGATTGCATGAAGTTCTTTAGTGAAGAAGTGCATTCACAAGCTATAACATATCCAGCGGCGCAGCAAGCAAATGGACACAAGCGAATAAAATCACCACATACAGACGATCGGATGGAAAAACTTCGTTTGGTTACATATCCGCCGGTGATGTTTGCTATAAACTTACCACTAAAGGGAATTATACACAATGTGTGTATCCTGTTTCCGGCGGCTACAAAATGGGATGGGTAAAAACAAGTGCAATTAAAACTAAGACAACAACTAAGACAACGAGCACATCGTCTTCAGCTTTAAAATACCCGCTAAAAGGAAGTATTACAAGAAGCAGCTCCGTTAAAACCAACGGACAGTATTGTGATTACAAGGCTTCATCCGGAACCGCTGTCTATGCTCCCGCTGACGGAACTGTGGTGTTTAGGCAGTCATATGCTACATCATACAAGAAATTAGCAAGTTATGGAAATAATTTTATATTCACATCAAGCGATGGAGTATATAAGGTGATTGGTGCACATCTGAGCAAATTTAATGGGGTGAATCTTAAATACACTTCGTCACTATCATATCCTTGCAGCGCATCAAAATATAAATGCTCGACAATAACACTGGCTACAAAAACCGTCAAACAAGGGGACTTAATCGGTTATACGGGTTCGACAGGCAATGCAAGTGGTCCGCATATACACCTAGAGGTGACCAAGAATGGTACTGCCGTAAACCCAACCTCCGTATTTGCTACGTGGAAATAATAACTGGAGGATTTTACAGTGAAAAAGACAAATAAAATATTTACGATAATATTAAGCATGATTATGTGTTTGTCGTTGTTTCCTGTTACATCGCAAGCGGCAACAGCGCCTCAAATAGGGCATGCGGTGTCGAAAAAAGCATGTTTGCCTATAAACTCAACTCCGTCGGGTATGAATATGGTTTTTAATTGAGTGCAATTACCAAACGCACCTGAAGCAATGTATGTAACACTGTTAGGTATAGTAATGCTTCGTAAATTCTTGCAACTTGAAAACGCACCATACCCTATATATGTAATACTATCAGGCATATCTATTTTTTCTAGGCTGTTACAATACATAAATGCATACTGGTCAATATATGTAACGCCATAAGGTATGTTTATATTTGTTAAATCATAACACCGTTGAAACGCACCATATCCAATAGCCGTAACAGGCAGACCTTCTATTCTATCAGGTATAATTATATCTGTCGCTGCCGTATCACAGTCGGTGATTGTAATGCCTGTTCCGTCATCATTCACCTCATAATACAAATAGTCCCCGTATTTCGTGCCTGTTTCTGCCCTTGCCGTGACCGACACAAACGCCGTGAGCATACACAGCGCGAGCAATGTGCTTAAAAATTTTCTTCTCATTTTTTCTACCTCCGTAAATTTAGTATGATTTTGCGGGCGAACACAGTTCGCCCCTACGATGCACGATTTATAAAGCGAATGTAGGGGGACGGCGCCTCGACGTCCCGCATTTACGCAAACAAAAAAGTGCGCCGCATAAATCGTGAGCGGCGCACCTAAAAACGCCACCTTGATTTAATGCTGCGACACACTTTCATACAATTATAACACTAAAATCAGTATGACAATCAAAGCGTGCGCCTTTAGCAAAGCGCAAACTGATTTCAATGTTATAGGTATAGTATGTCGCAATAATAATTATATCATATATTATGACTGTTGTAAATATTTCAAAAAATTTTTTTGAAAATGTAAAATACCACAGGAATATAATATACAATAAGTTGATGGAAGATATACAGGAAATAGTCAAGACCACCCCTTTTAGGGGGTGGTCTTGACTTACCATGTTACAACTTGGTCCACAAGCGTCTGCTGTTCACTCGCGGTACGGCGCAGATAAATGCGCGTCGTCTCAATGCTCTCATGACCCATCAGGTCGGCGAGCAGCGCAATATCATTGCACTTGTCAAGGAAATTTTTCGCGTAGCGGTGACGGAAGGAGTGCGGGTAAACGACCGTCGTGTCCATGCCGAACATTTTCGCGTACCTTTTAAGCTGCTGTGAAATTCCGCGTGTCGTGATTTGTTCGCCGTACCTGTTAAGGAAAAGGTAGCCCGACCGTCTGCCCGTCGATTCGAGCCATTTGAGCGTTTCGTTTTTGAGACGTTTCGGTATGTAGAGACGGCGGAGCTTACCGCCTTTGGCGTAAATGTCGAAGTAACCCGTCTGCACATGCTCGACCTTTATTTGCACAAGCTCGCTCACTCTCGCACCCGTCGCGCCGAGGTACCACACAACGAAATACCATTCCATAAGCCCGTGCTTGCGGAGCTGACTTTTGAAAAAGCTGTAATCGGCGTTGCTTATGACGTTTTCGAGAAAGTTCTTCTGCTGCACCTTTACCGCCTTCAGTTTCAGCTTGTCCTTGCCGATGTACGTGAGGTACTTGTTTATCGCCTGTATGCGCAGATTTACCGTCTTCGGTTTAAACGTCTCCATCAAATACCCCTTGTACGCGAGCAGATTTTCCTTTGTCGCCTCGTCGTAATGGTCGCAGAAAAACCGCACCGTCCACAAATACGAGCGTATTGTGTTGTCGGACATGTTGCTTTTTCTGAGACTTTCCTCAAATGTAATTTTTCTTCTCATGGTAAAAACCTCCAAAAATTTATTTAGCTTGCGCCAAAATTATTATAGCACAAGCAATAAAACTACATTTTTAAAATATTGTAAAAATATAGTGACAAAAAATAAAATTTGGCTAAAAATTAAAATTATAACGAAAAACTATTGACAATTTACAGCATATGAATTATAATCCAAGTATATTTTATTTAGGAGGTAGGTTGCATGGCAACAGAAACAAAAAGAGAGCGTTTCGA
>CANQQS010000162.1 GCA_947626045.1 uncultured Clostridia bacterium
GGTTGAGTTTTGTTGAGCGTATATTCCGTAACGCTTTCATACGCAGCACTTACGGGTTCTTTTTCAAAAAGTGATATTTTATCGCCGAGAATACTTGCGCGGCTGTTGGATATGGGAATATCCTCCTCACATTCCTCCCAATTTACCATATCGGTGGATTTTACCGTTGTCCATTCTATTTTTTCCCTCGGATTGTTTCTGTCGATATACGGATTGTAACTTCTCTTAAATAGATAGTTCCCGTTTTCCGAAACCTCCTCCAGTTTTTCGGCATATTGGCAATAAACAGTGCCGCCGCAATACCCCGCGCCATATACGCAAACGCCGCCTCCGAAATCCTCCTCATGCAGTAAATTCATTTGCTTGTCATAAATTAACAACGTTGTAAACGGGATATACGCGCCGCCGCTTATCGCCGCGCTGTTTTTATAGTCATAAGCTATATAATAATTATCGGTTATTATATAATTCTTATCAAAGATTTCCGACAAGCTTTCGTCATACGGAACAGGATTGGTTTTGGAAGTCTTGTAAATATACGGCACCCCGTCTATATCAAATATCCTTGCGAGGAAAAAGTCATCTCCGTTTTCGAGCCTTGTTTCTTCTATTTTCGGTGCGGTTCCGTATATAAATTCCGTTTGAGCAAGTACGTCCGCCTGAGTAATACTTAAAAATAAAGCGCATATTGCTGTTAAAATAAATATTTTTTTCATTCTTTATAGCCCTTATCAATTCTCATTCGCGGTTATTTCGAATATACGGCATACCGCTTAAATTGCGGTATGCCGTTTTCTTCATTTTTGGGTTTGATTTAGTTTTGTTTCGGATTATCGGATTTTATTATTTCCGTGAGCGATGCGGCAAGTCCGGCTATGCCCTGAAGATTGGACGGGATTATGAGCTTTGTAGCCTTGCCGTCGGCGGCTTTTTCAAAGCTTTCGAGCGATTTTATGGTAAGGAACGCCTCGCTCGGGTTGGCTTCGTTTATCTTCTTTATACCTTCGGCTACAGCCGTTCTTACGGCTATAATCGCTTCCGCCTGACCTTCGGCTTCCTTTATCGCAGCCTGCTTCTTCGCTTCGGCGCGGAGTATTGCGCTTTCCTTTTCACCCTCGGCGCGGAGTATCGCGCTCTTCTTCTCGCCCTCGGCTCTTAAAATGCTCTCACGTCTTTCACGCTCCGCCTTCATCTGACGCTCCATCGCGTCCTGAATTTCCTTCGGCGGCATAATGTTTTTAAGCTCCACGCGGTTTATCTTTATTCCCCACGGATCGGTCGCTTCGTCGAGTATCGCGCGCATCTTCGTGTTTACCGTGTCGCGCGAGGTGAGCGTTTCGTCAAGCTCAAGGTCGCCGATTATATTACGGAGTGTCGTCGCGGTGAGGTTTTCCATAGCCATCATCGGACGTTCAACGCCGTACGCGAACAGCTTAGGATCCGTAATCTGATAGTACACTACGGTGTCTATCTGCATCGTTACATTATCCTTCGTTATAACAGCCTGCGGCGGGAAGTCCGCGACGTGTTCCTTCAGGTTTACCTTCTTTACCACTCTGTCCACGAACGGAATTTTAACGTGCAGTCCCACACCCCAGCTTGAATGGTACGCGCCGAGACGCTCTATGATGTACGAGTGCGCCTGCGGTACGATTTTAATGTTCGATACGAGTATTATAAGCAGAATTATGAGCAAAATTATAATTACAACAGCCGTTCCCATTTTAATCTTCCTTTCTCTTAACCATGAGCTTTACGCCCTCTATTTTTTCGCATATTACCGTTTCTCCCGCGGCGATTACCTCGTCTCCCACGGAGCGCAGCGTCCACGTCATGCCGCCGACCCTGCCTTCACCCTCGCCGCGCAGGTTGTTTATCTCCTTTGTGACGAGTACCTCCTTTCCGACAATCGCGTCGGCGTTTGTTTTGACCTCTTTGCCTTTAATGAGCTTTTTCGACAGCGGTCTGAGGCATATGATGCACAGCGCGGATACCGCTATAAAGACCGAAAGCTGGACTACAAATCCCGCTCCGCACGCCTTCGCGATAAGACCGCCGACAGCTCCGATTGCAAACCAGATGCTTATGAGCTGGTACGTTGCGCTTTCGAGAATTACGAACGCCACTATTCCGAGAAGCCATATCCATACCGTCATATCCATACGCGTCTCACCTCTTTCCTTTTATCAGTATATAACATTGTTATTGTTTTTGCAAGTATTATTTATTTTATGTTCCGTGCGAGAAATTATCGCACACGCGCGGCAAAAACATAATTTACCTTTCCGGCACACAATTTTAACGCGAGCATATTATAAACTAAACAACGCGTGAGGTGATAAAAATGCTTAACGTCTGCATGAAAGGGTTTGTGAAGGCCGCAGGTCTTGCCATTCTCTCACTGTGCGTCGGAATAATAGTCGGGCGGTGCGTGCCGCCGTTCTGGATCGCGGTGATAGAACTGGCGGTGCTTGCGGTATTCGGGTATTTATGTCTTTTTAAGTGGTAGAAAGGAGCTGTCGGAAATGAAAGTAGTAATCTTGGAGGTACCGAAATTTATGAGGGGTATTGTACGGAAGATGTTTAAGATGTGACGAGCTACGCCCACGGGCGTAGCGAGGTCATCGGCGGCGCAAAGCGGCGGTAAACCGTTTTGTACCGCTTTTTTTGTCTGCAGTAAAGCACAAAATTGCGTTAAAAATATTTACAACCGCAAAAAAGTATGATATTATAATATTTGCGACATACTATACTGAACAATCTCTTAGGCTTGCGCTTTGCTAAAGGCGCACGCTTTGATTATCATACCTAAAGAGATTGTTAGTATGAAAGTGTGTCGCAGCATAAAATCAAGGTGGCGTTTTTAGGTGCGCCGCCGGAAATATTTATGCGCGGCGCACTTTTTTATTGCGACAATGCGGGCGGACACGCATTATTGCGTGCGGATGTATGGCTCCCCTTGAGGGGAGCTGTCGCTGAAAGCGACTGAGAGGTGGCTTCTTAAAAATCGTCACTTACCACCTCTCCGTCATTTGCTTTGCAAATGCCACCTCCCCTCAAGGGGAGGCTAACGGTTCACCCGCATTACACAACAATCATACTAATATATTTATGGAGGTAAAATTATGAAAAGTGTTATTTGCATGAAGCGGAAAGCGGTTTATGTTCTTAAATCGGTCTCCGTTTCCGGTTTCACGCTGTTAAATTGCCGATTCACGTTGTTTAACATGCGTAATTGAATTTTTCCTGTATAATAAAGACAAGCCTAAACAAAAAATATTATATGGGAGGAAAACATCATGAAAAAATTATTAAGTATTATTACGGCGGCAGTAATGCTAATGTGCGCGGTACATATCGCGCCGATGAGCGCGGGAGCGTACACCTACGACGAGCCGAACGCGGCGGAAACCAAGTATAATGTCGAATATGACCCATGTTCAAACAAGGATTTGGAAACGGACATTACAGTCGTTCAATCCGCTGACGC
>CANQQS010000163.1 GCA_947626045.1 uncultured Clostridia bacterium
AAACAGCGGCATTAACACGCTGCCGTGACGGTTTGGGAGATACATTATTTTTTAGTCTTTGCCTAACAGCAGGATATATATGTAACACTATTGGGAATTTTTATGTCCGTTAAAGCGTCACATAGGTAAAACGCAGAGTTCCCAATGGATTTAACGCTGTCAGGTATAATTATATTAGTCAGGTTTCTACAACCACTGAATGTACCATTACCAATATAATTAACACTGTCGGGTACAGTATAATCACTCTGTACTACATCTTTAGCATACGTAAATATTGTTGTTTTATTTTTATCGAACAAAACGCCATCTATGTCACAAAAATATTGATTGTCATCGCTCACTTTTATATTTAATTTGCCCGAAGAAACTGATAATGCATGATAGCCAATATTTTCCACAGTGTCGGGAATAGTTATAATAATTAAGGAAGGTCTAAAAAACCGCATAAAATCAAGGGTTTTTAGCCGAAAACCGACAGGGTAATGATAGTATATTCGATACCCCGAAAATGGGGTTAAAAATGCGGACATTTTTATACGGAGCGCGACCGTAATTTACGGCTGCGCTCCATTTTTTTGTTTGAACTCAAAATCTTTTAATAACTCAATATATCGCTTTAACATCTCTAACTGATTTTTGCTCAATAATGAAGCTCCGTCGCCCACTGTCGCGCCATCTCTAATAACAACTCCTGCGCCTATTGTTGAGCCCACTCCCACTGTACCTGTTCAGTCTGCGGAACAAACTGAACAGCTAATTTCGGAATTGACTGTGCATTTTATAGATGTCGGTCAAAAGGAAATTCAATAATCTCGAAATCGCTTATACCTGCAACCTTACCACGAATATCGCGCTTGTTGTGCAGGAGGGGTATGGGTATGCTGTTGTGATAGAAGGCTTACTGCCGCTTTGGGATAAAAGCAAAGTGGTCGCCAAACCTCTATCCCTGGTGCTGTCCGCTACAACTGTACTTGCGTGGAAGCGCAATCAGCCGTTCAGTCATGTTGTAAAAAATTCATAGAACATTCGCAATGCCTTTTGGGCATTGGTAAGGCATACAAACTAAGTATTTGATATATTCAAAAATAATTGATATAATGTAAGTGTAATCAAAAAGCAAGATAGCTGTTACACTTTAAATCGAAGCAACGCTCTGCCTTGCTTGCAAGGGGCAGAGCTTGCGAACGATTGCAACCTGCACAGCAGAGCGTCAGCTCCTCAGAGTTTCAGTGGGGGGATTATGTCCCAACACTGAAATTCTGATATGGAACCCGCCTTAGAGGCGGGGACATCTGTGCGTAGGTTACTTTTTGTGTGAGGAATAATTTAAGATGAAACCAAGACAGTTGTCGCATATTTCTCATGAACGAACCACACAGAGTAAATAGCAAATTATATTACGGAAATAACCGACGCTGATAAGTATGAGATTATTCCGAAAGAACCATACGGACCGGAAAACAACAATTATTATGATTCAAGCACGCGCGCCTATCAGGAGCTTGTCATTTGACATTTATAGTGATATAATATTTGTAAAAGGAAATAGGAGGAAAATGGCATGAAAAAGATAAATCAGGAATTTCTAACGGGTGAGCGCGCCTTGTTTCAGGGAAACAATCTTGAAATTCACGACACCACATTCGCCGACGGCGAATCGCCGCTGAAGGAAAGCAGAAATATAAAGCTGTACGGGAGTATGTTCAAATGGAAGTATCCGCTGTGGTACAGCAAGGACACATACATGAAGGACTGCGTGCTGTTCGAGCCGGCGCGCGCCGGAATATGGTATACCGACAATATTACGGTTGAAGATACTACGATCGAGGCTCCCAAAAATTTCAGACGGGGAAATAATATAAAGCTGAAAAACGTGACATTTCCGAACGCCGCGGAAACATTGTGGAACTGCGGCGGTATTACGATGGAAAATGTCTGCGCGAAAGGAGATTACTTCGCGATGAACTGCTCCGATGTGGATATAGACGGTTTTCAGCTTGTCGGAAACTACTCGTTTGACGGCGCGAAAAATGTCACTATTCGAAATGCGAAAATGCTTTCGAAGGACGCGTTCTGGAACAGCGAGAACGTAACGGTATACGATTCATTCATATCGGGCGAATATCTCGGATGGAACGCGAAAAATCTGACGCTTATCAACTGTACTATCGAAAGTCTGCAGGGTATGTGCTACATTGAAAATCTTGTGCTGAAAAACTGCAAGCTGCTAAATACCACGCTCGCGTTTGAATATTCTACGGTTGACGCGGACATCTGCTCAAAGATAGACAGCGTACTGAATCCGTCGGGAGGCTTTATCCGCGCGGAGCATATAGATGAGCTTATAATCGAAAAGGATAAGGTCGACGCGGGAAAGACAAAAATCATTGTCATGGACGCGAAAAAAAACGCTTGCTGTAAAAGGGATAATATATACAGATGCGGTTTGAAGGTTGCCATATAACTTATGTAAGGCGATATATATGGAATTATATGCGGAAGAATTGAGGTAAAAAAGATTGCGATATAATTTTGACGAGCTGACGGACAGGCGGAACACTCATTCCCTTAAATGGGAGGTAAAAGAAAACGAGCTTCCCATGTGGGTAGCCGATATGGATTTCAAGACCGCGCCGGAGATCACGGAGGTGATCATAAAGCGCGCGGAGCATGGCGTGTTCGGGTACAACATTGTTCCAGACGAGTGGTACGACGCGTATATAAACTGGTGGCGGACAAGACACGATTTCAAAATCGAAAAGGAATGGCTTATATTCTGCACCGGAGTTGTACCGGCTATCTCAAGCATCGTGAGAAAGCTGACAACGCCCGCCGAAAACGTGCTTATACTTACTCCGGTTTATAATATTTTTTTCAATTCTATTATAAACAACGGCAGAAACGTATTGGAATGTCCGCTGAAATATGACGGGGAAATGTACGGTATTGATTTTGAGGATTTGGAAAACAAGCTCTCAAACCCGCAGACTACAATGATGATATTCTGTAATCCGCATAACCCTGTCGGGAAGATATGGGACAGAGAAACCCTAAAAAAAGTAGGCTCATTATGCCGCAGACATAATGTGATAGTCGTAAGCGATGAGATCCACTGTGACCTGACAGAAACAGGAAAAGGCTACATTCCATTCGCGTCGGCGTCCGAGGAATGTCGAAATAACAGTATAACCTGTGTTGCTCCGACCAAATCGTTCAATTTGGCGGGTTTGCAGACCGCGGCGGTTATCATTCCCGACGAATATTTGAGGAACAAGGTAAATCGAGGACTAAACACGGACGAAGCCGCCGAGCCTAACAGCTTCGCGGTAGGGGCTGCTGTCGCGGCGTATGATCGCGGGGCGGAGTGGCTTGACGAGCTGAGAAAATATATTGATGAAAACAAGCAGATCGTATCGGAGTTTATACAAAATAAAATACCGAAAATCAAACTTGTCAAATCCGAAGCGACATATCTTTTGTGGA
>CANQQS010000164.1 GCA_947626045.1 uncultured Clostridia bacterium
TAACCGCCCATGTCAAGCCATCTCTGGATTTCAGTCTTGTAAGCGTCGAGACTGATCTGACCTACGCAGTACTTAGCCTTCGCGTTAGCCATAATATCGTCAAGCGTTGTACCTCTTCTGGTCTGCGTCGGCGATACGTAAGGTTCAGCCGGGTTTGCAACAGCCCAAAGCTTGTTGTCGGCGTAAACCGCGTCAACCTTCTCCGCAACTACGGCAGCAGAATCGTTATACTTCGTCTTGAAGCCGTCCTCAAAGGATACTATACCCATTGAGAGCTGGTTAAGGTCATTAATCTGAGCCTGAAGCGCACTGTCGTCAACCTTCTCCGCATAGTTGCCGGGAAGTACGTTGTAGTGAACGCCCTCGATACCATAGTTCATCATGTTTACAGCTTCAAGGTCATTCAAGTGATCCATAATCTTGAGCATAGTGTTGCGCTGATCCATTGTCGGAAGCGCGGGCGTCGGCAGTACGTAGAAGCTGTCGTAACCTGTCGTCGGAAGCGTTCTCTTCGGCGACTCGGCGTCCTTCTTAACATAACCGAATACATCAACTACCGCGTCCTCCTGACCCTCAACTTCCGCGATATTCTGAGCAAGTCTTCTTGAACGGTCGGCAACGTCAATGATTATACCCGCCTTTCCGTTAAGGAAGTCCTCGTTCCACTTGCCGTCAGGAAGCGAAGCCATGTTCTGGTTTATATAGCCCTTGCCGTACCAATCGTGAATCATGTCCATAGCCTCGATGTACTGATCGAACATGAACGACGGAACAAGCTTGCCTGTCGCGGGGTCAATACCCCAAGCGTTCGGCGCGCCGTTCCACAGCGCAAGGTTATCGAGCGGACCCTGGAGGTATGTAGAAATAATCATACCGTATGTATCATCCTGACCGTTACCGTCCGGATCCTCCTCCGAGAAGCGTTTCATAACTCTGTCGAGATCATCAAGCGTCTCGGGGATAGGCTCGCCGAGCTTGTCAAGCCAGTCTTTTCTTATCGAAACACCGGCACGTCCGAGCTCTCTGGATCTGTAAATGCCGTAGTTGCCGCCATCGATTGAGATGTTTCT
Organism: uncultured Clostridia bacterium; assembly: GCA_947626045.1. Taxonomy (GTDB): domain Bacteria; phylum Bacillota; class Clostridia; order UBA1381; family UBA1381; genus Hominilimicola. Next base: position 1,071 of record CANQQS010000164.1, read on the forward strand.
GTTTATAAGCTCGCTCGACTGCTTAAGGTTTTCATACGGGCTGTCAGGCGCAAACGCGTCTGTTATCTCCCAGAATATACCCTTTCTCGCGGCAACGATAACGCTTGAGTTTCTCGAGCTTACGAGCATCGCGTGCGGATAAACGCCGGAACCCATTGTCGTAACGGTCTTCTCGTTATATGTGGCGCTCGGCGCCCACTTTAAATTCAGCGTCACGCTGTTTACACCCAGCTGATCCGCAAGGTAATTTTCAAGCTCCTGTACAACAGGGCTGCCCGCACCCGCTGATGTCGCGTTAAACGCTTTGCACAGAATATCTACAGACGGATTTTGTTCATCTAAGGGCTGTGTCTGCTTGCCGCAGCCCGCGAGCGCGCCGATAAGCATCAGCGACGCGACGGACGCGCAGACAACTCTTTTAAAAGTTTTTGTCATATTTTAATTCCTCCCTACATAAAGTCTAATTCCGATTTCGCCGCAGGAATTAACCCTTAACGGCGCCGACCATCGTACCTGCCGCAAAGTGCTTCTGCAGGAACGGATATACGCAGAGGATAGGAATTGTACCTATAACGATAACCGCCATCTTCAGCGTATCCGACGGAGGAAGCTCACCCTCCGTCATTTCCTCGGCGTTCTGCATTACAAGGCTGCGGAGCACCAGGGTGAACGGATACTTCTTCTGATCGTCTATGTAGATGAGCGATGCCATGTAGTCGTTCCAGTGACCAACGCCATAGAAAAGGCTGAAGGTCGCAATTACAGGCATCGAAAGCGGAAGCGCTATCTTGAAGAATATTCCTATCTCGGAACATCCGTCTATCGAGGCGGCTTCCTCAAGCTCTATCGGGAGACCCATAAAGAAGTTTCTTACAATCAGCATGTTATACGCGCTGATTGCGCCCGGAAGAATAAGCGCAGCAAAAGTGTCATACATTCCCAAAGCTCTTACAACGAGGAAGGTAGGAATCATACCGCCGCTGAATACCATGGTGAACATTACCATTTTAAGTATCGGACCCTTACCTACAAGCTCTTTTCTCGAAAGTCCGTATGCCATTGTCGTTGTGAACAGCATGTTTACAAGTGTACCTATAAGCGTTACGCCGATTGAAACACCAAGCGAACGGAACACCGTCGGTCCCATGTCGTTCATATCAAATACCTTGTTATACGCCGCAAGCGTAGGCTGCTCCGGCCACAGGAACAACGGTCTTGTCTGAATTTCGGACTCCTTAGCAAATGACGCCGCAATTACATAGATGAAGGGAATTACCATGATAATCGCAAGAATCGTCATAACAGCGTATATAACAATATCTCCGATGAAGTCGCCGAGACTTCTTCTCTTTATACTTATCATACTCTCTCGTCCTCCCTTCTTTAATAAAGACCTTCCTGACCGGCATGCTTAGCGATAGCGTTTGCCGACTGGATGAAGATAATACTGATAATTGACTTGAACAATGATACCGCCGTCGTATAACCGTATTCACCGCCCTGCATACCTTGGAAGTATACGTACGTGTCGAAGGTCTGAATCGAGTCCGCGTTACCGCTGTTCTTTAACAGGATGAGCTGTTCGTAACCTGTGTTAAGAACGCTTCCCATTCTGAGGATTAACATTGTGACAATCGTGCCCGTGATTGCCGGAAGCGTTATGTAGATGAGCTGCTGCCAACGGTTCGCGCCGTCAACTATAGCAGCCTCGTACTGCTCTACGTCAACACCAGCGAGAGCCGCAAGGAAGATAATCGTTCCCCAACCTGTTTCCTTCCAAACATTCTGGAGAAGAACAACCCAATATATTGCAATCTTATCCTGCATTATATCGACTCCGTTGCCGCCGTTCAGGGTTTTAACAATTTCGTAGACAGCACCGCCCGATTCCTTTGCCGCAGGCGCTCTTAAGAGGACGTATGTAATCGAAAATACGACTACCATAGATACGAAGTGAGGTACGTATACAAGAGTCTGAATTGCTTTCTTGTACCACTGAACCTTCATTTCGTTCAGAAGCAGCGCCATAATAATCGGGAGCGGGAAGAAGAATATAATATTCATTCCCGAGATTATCAGCGTGTTCCGGAGAAGCATCCAGAAGGATGAGTCCGTAAGGAACAACCTGAAGTTCTCAAAGCCTACCCAATCCTTTCCGAACTCGGAGAATCCCGGTCCGAAGAACTGGCTCGGCGCGTAGTAATCTTTAAATGCGATAAGTACGCCGTACATAGGTACGATTTTAAAGATTATGAAATACAAAAATCCGGGCAAGAGTAACAGATATATCCATTTGTCACGCTTTATCTGCGCCCGTCTTCTCACCTTTTGATGTGCTTTCTCCTCGGGAGTAAGCACAATTTTTTGAGCTTTAGCCATAGCATACCCTCCCTAAATTTTATGTGTTTA
>CANQQS010000165.1 GCA_947626045.1 uncultured Clostridia bacterium
ACGCCTTCGGAGGAAATACCTCGTATGACGAATCGGTACAGGACGGTCAAACAAGCTCAGCCGGAATACTCGCCTATAAAAATATCGACATATCAAACGCGGAGGTCAACGCCTATGGCGGATACGCGTATGAAGACAGCCAGGGAATAGAGACATGGGCGAATGGTTCCCTGACAATAAGCGGCGGCGCGCAAGTTAAGGCGGAAGGCGGCTCAAGCTCCGATACAACATTTAAGAGTGCGGGTATCGGCTGTGATGTCGGCGAACTCGTCATAAAGGACAACTCAAGCCTGACCGCCTTGTCAGTCAGAGATAAGGGCGTGGTTCATGTGGGACTTCGCCTTGACAGTGACATTACCGATGATGACGGCACAATATACAAGGGCAGAATTAAGCTCGAAAACAACAGCTCTCTCACAGTAAGGGCAGATAACTCGACAAATGATTACGGTATTTATCTGTTCGACGGGCCGTTTGAAGGCACCATAAAAACAGAAATGGATGATACCTGCACCTTTACATCAGACGGAGATGCGGGAGGATTCGCATGCCTTGTAGGAGTAACGGCAATATCAGAAGGCGAGGTTGTGACATTTGACGGCGACGAGTGGGGATGCTACCTCGACGCGGACGGACATGCCGCAAAGAAGTTATCCTTCTATCCCAACAGCGCGTTTAATATTACATATGAAAACAACGCGGCAGCCGTAACCGCTCCGGAGGGAAATTACACTGTTATCTTCGCCGCGTATGACAACGGCGCGCTTGCGGACGTTAAGGTTGAAAATGTGAATGTCGGCGCGGAGAAAACTGCGTCGGTACCTGCGCCCGAGGGCTTTGACACCGACGGTAAAACGGTGAAGGTAATGCTTTGGAACAGTGCGGACGGCATGTACCCGCTTTGCGCCGCAGATACGGCAGATGATGTTTCGGCAATTCAATAAATATTTATACGACAGAGCAGCTCCTTACGGAGCTGCTCTTTTAAAATAGTTAAAAAGACAGCGCTCGGCAAACCAAAACGTGTAATGTCCCGTACCCGCGCAGAAATCAAAGACCTCCGAATTTTGAGGAATATATTTCTTTAAAAATGTGTTGTGGTAAGCCATTGTTGATGTGCCTTATCGCTGAAAGGGCGTTCACTTTCATTATGAGTTTCATAATAATTCATTAAATCATTAATATCGAATCACCTCAATACCCATTTATCAGTTTTGCTTGGCGGTAAATTCGCCAATTTTTCTTTTGTTTGTTTGAGCGGATAATCATATCCCAGCTCATCGCGGTTTAATGTGTAAATCGCCTCCGCGTCCGCCATTTCTGCAAGTCTTACTCCAAATTTCAATTAAGTCGCTCTCCAAACAACTCGCAAACTTCGTCTAAATTATCCACAACCCAATCCGGCGAGTTATCCGCATCCGGCGTCATCAAACCGCCGAAACCTTGCTTTATCCACACCGTTTTCATGCCGAGTTGCTTCGCAGGCGATATGTCATTGTCAAGTCTGTCTCCAATCATTACCGCCTGTTCCGGCTTGCACATGGCACGGTCAAGCGCTATTTTGAATATCTCTAAATCCGGCTTCGACACTCCTGCCTCGGCTGATGCTACAATCAAATCAATATATTTCAAAATGCCCAATTTGGCAAGCCTGCCCTCCGTTCCGGGAACTTGGTTTGCTATAATTCCTATTTTATATTTTTGTGATAACTGTTCAAGACAATTATGTGTTTCGGGATATAAAAATTCGTCCTCGCTGTGCCATTTTCCCAATTTTAGATTGAACAGCCGCGCAGCTTCCGTATCGCCCTTTTTTCCCTGTCTCCAAAAATTCAGAATAGTTTCATAAAAGTGCTCATACGTTATATCGCTGCCCTCTATTGTATCTTTTATTCTATGCTCATACGCTTTGCTTTCATCCACAAGCGTGGAGCCTATGTCGAAGAAAAGCCATTGTAATTTGCTCATAGCACACCTATTTTCTCAATCATCAACAGATATTTCATAGTCACTTTCTTAATTCCTCAATCCATTCCTGTGTAAACTGCTGTCCGCAGCGCGACAGTTCGTCCATTACACGAGTTATTCCGTATTCACTTTCATACCAATTATCGCGTGTTATCCCGAAGCCTGCAACAGTTACAATATACAAGCGCGTATCGGGAAACGCCAACTGATAGCACATCTGACACCGCCGCGCGTGAAACGCTTTGCATACAACAATCGCCGACTTGGGATGAATTTTAAGCTCGTCAAGCGTGGCTCTCGTGTACAAAGCGTTTTGCTTTGTATAGCCGGATTTATCCTCACCAAGAATTGCCGACGGCGCCACTCCGTTTTTTATGAGTACATCGGTAAGAAATTCGCAGTCGGTGGAATAATCTCCGTCATATATGTCCGTTTTCGATTTTGCGCCGGGGAATTTACCCGTTTTAATGCTGACACCGCCCGAAACAAACACAATCGGAGCAAGCCCGCCGTGCCACAGCTCCGCCGCTTTTTCGCCCAGCTCCGGATGCGAACCGCCGGGCATGAGGATCATATCCGATTTTTGCGGAATGTCCTCGACAAATATGAAATCCGTTATTGCTTTTATAATTTCTTTTTTCATAATTTTCCTCTTAGCCAATTATTCGTTCATCAATTTCCTCTTTGCCGAGTGTATCATAAAATGAATAATCCACAATGCCGCTCATATTATCTAAGGCTCCTTCCGCAAGCTCCTTAACCATTAAACATTCCGGCTTCGGCAATTTAATATTCGGTCCCGCCTTGATTCCGTATTTATAGCTTGCTTCAAATCCGCGCGGATTATAGTTTTTCGGATTCCCCTCAACGAGTATAGCTTTATATCCCATATTTTTTGCCTGCTCAAATCCGTACTCCAATAATTCTTTAGAGATATGCTGCCTTTGCAATTCCGTTTTTACCGCAACGGGCGTCAAAATCAACAGTTCATCTTCATACTTTCCTTCAATATGAAACCGCGAAAACATGGCATAGCCGATAATCTCATCACAACCATTCACCATAATCAATTCCAGCTCCGGAATATAATATTTCTTAGACCTTATTTCTTCAACCAACCGCCGCACGATTTTTCCTTCTTCGGGACTGTCCCATTTTGCGAAAACATCTTCGACCAAGTCCAACGCCAGAAGAAGGTATTTCTTTTCCATATCTGTAATTTTTCTTTCCATTTGCAGCTCTCCTCAAATTCGCTGTTCCATTTTATATTCCCACACGGTCATACCAAGTGATTTATAAAAATCAATCGCCGCTTTGTTAAACTCGCTCACCTGAAGCTGAATTACCTCCGCACCGCGCTCCTTCGCGCGTTTTACCGCTTCATTGTAAAGCGC
>CANQQS010000166.1 GCA_947626045.1 uncultured Clostridia bacterium
TTGTACGGGTCGGCTTCGGTCGAGCCGACTACCTGATAATGCTTCTCGTCGCCGAAAATACCGAGAATTACCTTTGAGCCGGGCGTTACGACGTCGGAGCGTATCTCGTCGTCGTCGAGGACGCGGGCGTATTTGAGCATGTTCTCTATCTCGCCTATTCTCGCCTCTACCTCCGCCTGCTCGTTTTTCGCCTCGTCATACTCGGCGTTCTCCGAAAGGTCGCCGAACGAGCGCGCCTCTTTTATTTTTTCCGATACTCTTTTTCTCGTGACATTCTTTAGCGTATCGAGCTCCTCTTCAAGCTCCGCCTTGCCTTCTCTCGTAAGGATATACTCTTTGGTCTCAGCCATTTTACGTCATTCCTCTCTATATAATTATCATAACAGCCTATCCATTATAACCGTTTTTCACCGTATTGTCAAGCGGTAAAGCAAAGAGGACCGCGATGCAGTCCCCCAATGTTGTATCAGCCGTTCATTTTCTTTAAAAATTTTTCGTGCGCCGCTCTAAGCTCCACAGCCTTTTCCTCGGGAGCGGTCGGGTTGCAGTGCGCCCACGCGCCCGTCTCGGACGACGCGTTGAACTTCTGCTTGTCCGCGCTTCTCATAGGCGGATAGAACGCGATGTGGAAATGGTAATAATCCGACACATCCTCGCCGTTTACGGGGTTCTGGTACATGCACATCATGTACGGGAACGGATAGTCGAACAGGCTGTCAAGCGTACCCGCCGCCTCTTTAAGTGCCGACGCGAGGCTTGTCTTTTCCTTGTCGGTCATCTGCGTGAGGTTCTGGCAGTGACGCTTCGCCGCGATGTATATACCGTAGGGGTATTCGCAGTAGAACGGCAGGAACACTATAAAGTCGTCGTTCTCGAATATAATTCTCTTTTCAGCCTTTACTTCGTCCTCGAGCATGTCGCAGATAAGACAGTGATGCGTCTCGTCGAAATGCTCCTTGCACGACTCCATTTCAAGCTCCAGCTTTTTCGGCACTACCGAATAGCCGTAAATCTGACCGTGCGGATGCGGCATCGTTACGCCCACAACATCTCCCCTGTTCTCGAATATGAACACGTATTTTATTTTCGGATCCGCGCTTATTTCCTCGAAACGGTTTGTCCAGAGGTCTACGAGTTCTCTTATATGAGGAACGGAAAGCTCCGGCAGCGTCACCGTATGTTCCGGCGAATAGAGGATAACCTCGCACTTGCCGTATGACGGTTTCGTCTTGTAGATTCTCGTTTCAACGTCGTCCGGCTCCGGCGGGTTCTGCGAAAGCGCGGGGAAGTCGTTGTCGTGTTTATGTACCGTAAAGGACTTGGGTACCTTGTCATTGTCCGGTCCCGGACAGAACGGACACCAGTCCTTCGGCATCTGCGGTCTGTTCTGACGGTGTGAAGCTATCATAACCCAGTCCTTTGTGAGCGGGTTCCATCTTAATTCAGCCATTGTTGTGTTCCTCCTTGTAATTCATTACTTCTATTTTACTATAATTTCTTCTTATAGTCAATATTTTTTATTCCGCCTCGAGCGTAAATGTAAATGTGGTATATTTCGCGCTCGAGCCTTCCTTCGCGTCAACGCTCTCGACCCACACGTTCTGCTTGTGCAGCGTCAGTATGTTCTTGACGAACGACAAGCCAAGTCCCGCGCCCTTTTTGTCCGACCTGCGCGATTTATCGGTCTTGTAAAAGCGCGTGAATATGCTGCTTAAATCGCCGCTGTCTATGCCGTCGCCGAAATTGCCGACGCTGAATAATGCGCGGTTCTTGTCGCGGCGCGTCTTTATCGTGACGGTCGTGTTCGGGTAGCTGAACTTTACGGCGTTGTCGAGCAGGTTTATTATTACGCGCTGGATCGCGTCGCGATCGGCAAGCACCTTCAAAACGTCGCGGTCAAAATCGACGTTTATCTCGAGATTTTTCTCGTCTATTCTGCTGCCGAGACTTATTATGCAAAGGCGCGTAAGCTCGTTAAGGTCGAACGCCGTTATGTCGAGCTTGTAATTGCTCGACGACATCTTTGACATCTCGAGCATATCGTTTACCATTTTCGTGAGCCGCTTGCTCTCGTCGAGAATAATTTTAAGGTATTCGTCCTGCTTTTCCTTCGGTATCGTACCGTCGAGTATACCCTGCGCGAAGCCCGATATACTTGTCATCGGCGTGCGCAGCTCGTGCGACACGTCGCTTATAAAGTCACTTCGCGTACGCTCGAGCGCCTCCACCGAGTCAGCCATAAAGTTAAAGCTCGACGCAAGCTGTCCTATCTCGTCCTTACTCGTAACCACAACGCGCTTGTCGTACTTACCCGACGCGATGTTTCTCGCCGCTTTGTTTATCTCGCCTATGGGCTTCGATATACGGCGTGACTGCCAGTACACAAGCACGCCCGCGATAAGCACCGCGAAAAGCGACGACAGGACGAGCATCGAGAACATCTCCCCCGCCGTCTTTTTCAAAAACTCGGCGGGCGTCGCGAAAATCATCGCGCCGACCACGCCGCCCTGATAATGCACGGGTATGCCGACCACTATCACATCTGAGCGGTACGCGCCGTTAAGCGTCGAAACCTCGCGCACTTCGCCGCCCGATATTATAGTGTTTACAAGGTCGTCCGGCACGTCGGCGACGCTGCCGGTGTTCGCGACTATTTCTCCCTGAGAATTTGTGATTATTATATCGGAGTGAAGGTAGTCCGCCCACTTTTTAAGGAGATTTCTGTACATCACCTTTGTGCGCGCGCCGTTATCCTCTATCTCCGATACGGCAGTCCAATATTCTATTGTCTGCGACACGTCGCGCACGTTCTGACGGTGCTGATTTGTGACGAACCTGTCCGTGAAAACGCCGACAGATACGGCTATGGACGCGAACACGAGCGCCAAAATCGCCGCGTACGTCCAGAACAGGCGGCTAAGTATACTCTTAAACATTTATCTGACCTCGAATTTATATCCAACGCCCCATACCGTTTTAAGCTGCCAGTTAGCCTCCGCGCCCTCCAGCTTTTCGCGCAGTCTCTTTATATGCACGTCCACGGTGCGCGAGTCGCCGAAATAGTCAAAGCCCCACACCTGCTCCAAAAGCTGCTCGCGCGTGAACACGCGGTTCGGGTTCGACGCGAGGAAATAGAGAAGCTCCAGTTCCTTCGGCGGCACTTCGGTTATGTTTCCGTTTATTTTTAGCTCGTAATTCGTGAGATTTATCGTGAGGTTCGGGAACACAAGCTCCTTCTCCGCGCTTACCTCCTTAGTTTCGCTGCGCCTTAAAACAGCCTTGACGCGCGCGATAAGCTCCTTCGGGTCGAACGGCTTTACCATGTAGTCGTCCGC
>CANQQS010000167.1 GCA_947626045.1 uncultured Clostridia bacterium
CACTTTTAAGCCCTGCTCTATTGTATCTAAAATTCTTTTGAGAAAAGCGTCCTCCTTCTCGCGTGTTTCGAGGTATGCGTCAGCGTCAAGCCGTTCCTGTCGGTCAAAGTAGTCGTTTAACGCGACAACAACAGCTTTAGTGTATGACTTATATTTTCTTCTGTCCATACTACGCAAGTGTTCCCATGCTTTACGGTCGGCTTCGTTTTCAAGGTTGAAACGAATATTTGTGTTTATAATCTTTCTCATACCATGCCGCCGTTTCTGCGGAGCTTTCTCTCCGCAAGCATCTCATAGCCTTTTGCCGTCGCGCAAATATCGCTGTTTATGATAACCCGCTCCGAATTGTATTCCCCGAAGTTCTTTACCATACAGCCGCCACCGCCTACGATATACAGCCGCATAAGCTCCTCGTCATATTCGTGTTCACGAAGTATCCTGAATATGCCCTTTACATATTCCGTCGCGGCATTCACGATTGCTGTCAAATACCTCTCGCTGATGTCGGCAGTTCCCGTCCGTATAACTCGGTCTATTACGCTCTCATCAACTGATACTCCGTACAGACGCATAAGATTTTCACGAACGGCGAGCATACACTGGTTTGTGCCGTATTTCTCGGTGAAGCATTTAGCCTGCAGCGGCTTTCTTTCGTTGATATACATTACGTTCATAGTGCCGTTGCCAATGTCGGCGAGCATATTTATTCCGGCGAAATCACGAAGCCTGTCCGCAACCGCCGAAAAACCCTGCGGGAATATATCCGCGCCGACGAAATTAACGTGATAGTTTACATCATTAAACGTGAAGTCCGCGCTTTCGTTTTGCAGCAGATACGCCTTAAAACTGTCTTTCTGCTCGCTCACCCAAGTAAGCGGCAAGCCTGCGGCGATATGCACGTTCGCCGCTGTCACACGGCGAATATTTAATTCCTTAGCGATAGCCGCGAGCGTCAGAATATAATAATCTCCGTCTGTCATTTTATCGGAAATAAATTCCTTGTGTTCCTCGCCGATGATGTAATACTTGTTTTTGTAAATCAGCATATTGTTCTTGAACGTCGGCTCTTTGTCGTAAGCAGTAACGCCCGATTTGAAACAGAAATGAGCCGTTTTGATGTTGCCGTAGCCGTGGTCTATGCCGATGATTGTTGTGTTGTTTGCCATAAAATCCGTCCTTTCTTATTCATTCGTTATGGGGTGATTTTGAATTATTCGGAAAATTTTATTTTCCATTGTTTCCGTTCCCTTTTCGGCAAGATATATCTTTACTCTGTACAGTGTCGAGCCGATACGTCTTGTAATAAAAAAATAATTGGTGTCTTTCAAAATATATCTCTCCTCTCTTGACATCAATGCGATGGTGATGTATAATTGAGGTATGTAATATATTCTATTGTTAAATATATTACTCCCTCTATAAGTAGGAGAAAAATAAGGGGTAAAACGGAACTGTTTTTGAAACTTTTTCAGAAAAAACATTCTTTTGGAGGTGATATAGCGGTGTTTGAAAACGATATTGACAGGCAGGAACAGGCGGAGCTTGAAGCGGCAATCGCGGAAGAAAACGCCGCTGTGTCAGAGGTTGAGAAAATCGAAGGCGACGTTACCGATGCGCCGCAGAAAAAACAATTAGTACGCGATATAAAAGCGGCGGCGTTAGAACGTCTTGAGGAAGCCGCACGAACAAAAGAGGATTTTGAAAAGGTCATTGAATTATGGAACAAGCGCGACGAAAATCGCGAGCGAAAGGAACGGTATCACGAAGTCTGCCGAGGCGATAACGTACCTCTTGACTATAACGCCGATAAGAACGGAGCCTGCTTCCCCAAAACGCTCGGCAAGTCAATATGGCGGCAGGTCAGGGACGGCGACTTTACCGAAGCGATATATGACTGTCCTCTTGAAATACAGGAGCTTGCGACCGAATTGTATATGTATGAAATCCTCTCGGAATTATCGGACGAACACAAGGAAATTCTGTACTACACAATGAAGGGTTATACAACCGCTCAAATCGCTTGCATAAGAGGGCAGACGGAAAGAAATATCCGCAAGGTTAAAACCACAATGCTGAAAAAGATACGGAAGAAGGCATATGAGTATCTGACATCTGATAAACAGCACAGTATGACGGAGTGGGAAAGAAGATTTACGGAAAATTATCGAAAAGAGATTGACAATGACGAATAATAGTGGTAATATATAAATAAAGATAACAGATTACAAAATGAGGTGTTTTGTTATGAATAATATTTTTGAACATTCAAGCTCGGAATGGGTGAAATTCAGTGAATATATCTTTACCGAGGACGATAACGGAGAATTATATATTATGCCCTCGCCTTCGGCAGAGGTCAAGCTGTTTAACCCGCTTGAAAATGCGGAACAGATGGTAGTAGACGCGCTGAATGTCGGCTGGACGTGCATGAACGCAAATGTGGCGGACGACGCTAAACGGCAAACGGTTTTTGACTTTGTTCATAATTACGGATTGCTCGGATTTATCACCGCGCTGCCTACAACGCCGAGATTTATGGATTTTAACAGCGTATACCTTATGAAAAATAAATTTATAAAAGAAGAAACAATGACAACGGACGAGTATCTTAAAGTATTCTTCCCGTTTAAGCAGCCGCCCATTATACGAACGCCAAATGGCGGCTATAATTGGACGATAACCGGAAATAAAGATATGATGGCTGTTGCAATGACAATGGCTGACAGACCGATGGCGTTAAATATGGCGTTCCAGTACGAATATGCAGAGCGTTATGATTGGCTTCTCAGACAGTTCAAGGATTGGGCGTTTATGTTCTTTACAACGGTGTTGTATTATGATGAGGATTTGGACAAGGAAACAAAACCTATTTATCAAGAGGCTATGTCGTGCTTCGACGGTATTGCGCCGACGTACCATATAGAATTGCGCGGCACACCGACAATAGTATGGGACTTCCATTCGCTCTCACTTGCGATACAAATGATGTTCAGCTTTATGCTCACAAACGGTGAAAATCCGCTGAAAATTTGCAGGCATTGCTCAAAGGTATTCAAGGCAAGCCGCCCGAAAGCGATATTTTGCAGTCCGCAATGCAAGAACAGGTATAATGTGTATAAGAGCAGAGCGAAAAAGAAAGAAAACGGTAAATAGAAAATCAAGCGTTCAATAAAAATTGAACGCTTGATTTTTATTCCTCAAGATTTTCTAAAGCATATTCAATACATTGATTAACGACTTTGTTAAAAGATATATCGTTCTTTTCGCTTATTTCCATAATCTTTTCAAAATGCTCCGGTTTCATACGGATTGTTCT
>CANQQS010000168.1 GCA_947626045.1 uncultured Clostridia bacterium
AGCGTAATTACTCCCGCGACGTGTACGGCTATGGGATATACCACCTACACCTGTACCGAGTGCGGCGATGAATACAAGAGTAATTACGTTGACAAAAAACCGCATAATTATCAAGCGGTCGTAACTCCGGCAACGTGTACAACAATGGGCTTTACAACGTATACCTGTGCAGATTGCGAGGACAGCTATGTTGCGGACTACACGGAAGTGTTGCCCCATAACTATACAAAGCAGATCATACCCCCGACTTGTACATCGCAAGGCTATACTATTTATACCTGTCCCGACTGCGGCAAGGAGTATATTGCTGATGAAAAGGAGTCAATTCCTCATACGTTCACTTCCGTTGTAACCGAGCCGACTTGCTTGGATATGGGATATACGACATACACCTGCGAGGACTGCGATTATTCTTACGTTGCGGATTACACAAATCCTCTCGGTCACGATTATGTCGAAACGGTGACAGAGCCAACTTGTACGGATATAGGTTACTCAACCTTTGACTGCTCACGGTGCGACGCTTCTTATGTCGGAAACGAAAAGGCGAAGCTGCCGCATAATTACGATAAAACGGTGACAGAGCCGACTTGTACCGAGATGGGCTATACGGTATTTAATTGTAAGGACTGCGGCGACACCTACACCGGCGCATATACGGACGCGAAAGGTCACAGCTACAAGGAAACTGTAACGCCGCCGACGTGTACGTCGTTGGGATATTCCACTTTTACCTGTGAGGTATGCGGCGCAAGCTACAAGGGCAACGAAACCGCAAAGGCTGAACATCAGTATAAATCGGTTGTAACAAATCCGACGTGTACGGAGCTCGGATATACCACAATCACCTGTTCCGTATGCGGCGAGACGCACAAGATTAACTATGTTGAAGCGGCAGGACACAAGCCGTCCGAATGGATAATCGACACTCCCGCGACAATCAAGCATAGCGGCAGCAAGCACAAGGAATGTACTGTATGTGGTGAAACATTGGAAACAGTCGAAATACCGCAGCTTTCCGATAAGGATAATTCCGATGAGGACGGACGCTCAAAGGTTGGCGATTACAGTATTTTGATTACCGATAAGAACAACAAGCCGATTTTCAACAGCGAGATTTCCATTGATAAAAACGACAACATCACAATCAAGCTGCCCGATGGACGCTTGCTTTCGGCAGATGACATTACTACAATTACCGTTACAAATTCACAGACGCAACAGCCCGCGGAGGGTATCAGCATATTTGTTGCCGATACTTCCAATAACGCCGCGACAGGCAAGACAGATGCTAACGGACAGCTTAAAGTGCCGAACACATCTTCGTCCACGGGCGACAGTAACGGCACTGTTGCGGATAAGGATAACACCTATGTTGTCGTGGTAACTGACCGGAACGGCGAGCTTATCACGGACTGCGGTGTGACCGTAGGCGATAATTATTCTATAAATGTAAAGTTGCCCGCAGGTACGCCGTTTGACAAGGATAATCGCGTGACTGTGACGGTTGTTACAGAAAAGGGCGAGCCTGTGAACGGTCTGCGTGTTCAGCTTATCGGTGATGCTGACTTTATAGAAAACGGCTATACAAATATCAAGGGACAGATAACGCTCCCCGTAAGCAATACCGATATTACCGACGACAACGGCAACGGTGAAGTCGGAGATAAGGACGGCGAAAAGGTTTATGATTATATCGTAACCGTGAGCGACGAAAACGGACTTATTAGGAACGCTCTTGTAACACTTATCGCAAAGGACGAGGCAGTATTGGTCTGCTTGCCGGAGGGCAAAGTGATTGACTACTACAATCGTACCACAGTTAAGGTAATGCGTTCCGACGGAACGCCTGTTAAAGATTGGAAGGTCAGCGTCTACAATAAAGACGGCAGCGGATTACGCACAGAGCTTACCGATGAGGACGGCATTGTTGTAATGCCCCCGCTCAGCGAGGCTCCTCTTGCAAAACCTACACCGACGCCCAACCCCGATACGGAGGCTACTCCGTTACCCGGCGTAAGTACCACACCAAAGCCCGACGCAACGGAAAAACCGAGCGAAACGGCAAAACCGACTGAAAAGCCGTCGGAGCCGACGCAGAAGCCTACTCCCTCAGAGAAACCGAGTGAAACGGCAAAGCCAACGGAAAAGCCGACAGAAACGCCGAAGCCGACCGATACACCGAACCCCGGCGAAACGGCAAAGCCGACCGATCCGACACAGACACCTACTCCCACGGAAAAACCGAGCGAAACAGCAAAGCCGACTGAAAAGCCGAGCGAGCCTACTCCCACGCCCGATATGGGCGACGGCGCGGTTGTGCAGAACAAGAATTACAAATACCGCGTATTCGTATGGGATAACGCCGGAGCTATCACGGAATTTGGTCTTGTAAAATTACAGGACGACGGTAATCTTGAAATAGAATTGCCACAGAATAAAACGCTTACGGTGGATAACAAAGTAAATATCCGCGTTATCAACGAAAATGACGACTCACCCGTAAAAGGTATCACGGTAACTGTAACCGATATAAACGGCGGTACTGCTTCGGATATTACCAACAGCAACGGTATAGCGATTGTGCCTGTTTCCGACACGGATTTTACCGATGCGAACGGTAACGCACAGGTTAAGGACGAAAACGGAAATATGTATAACGTCAATGTCGCAACTGAGCTTGAGGGCAATATTGAGGGCGCGGAAGTTAAAATCGCTGACGGAAAAATCACCGTTACGCTCCCCGACGGAACAGTTATCGACTATACCGACAGAACGACGGTCACTGTAACTGATAAGGATAACGCTCCCGTTAAGGATATGTCCGTAAACGTCAAAGACAGCAACGGCGGCGACAGGACAGAAACGACCGACGCAAACGGCAAAGTAGTTGTTCCCCCGCTTTCGGAGGATATGACCGATAAAGACGGCAACGCGCAGGTCAAGGACGAAAACGGCAATATGTATAATGTCAATGTCGCAACCGAAACAAAGGGCAATGTTGAGGACGCAAAAGTGCAGATTGCTGACGGAAAAATCGCCGTTATGCTGCCCGATGGAACGGTTATCGACTATGCCGACAGAACGACTGTAACAGTTACAGATAAGGACAACGCGCCTGTTAAGGATATGTCCGTAAATGTCAAGGACAACAAAGGCGGCGACAGAACAGGCACTACCGATGCCGACGGAAAGGTAGTCGTTCCCCCACTTTCGGAGGATATGACCGATAA
>CANQQS010000169.1 GCA_947626045.1 uncultured Clostridia bacterium
TTGGTTTTTCTGTACTGTATAAGTATTGGAATTATGCTGGGTCCCATTGCGTGGCTCAGCTTTTTTGATGAATATCGCGGCGGGCTCGCAATGTACCCGAAGGAAAGGAGTCAGTTTTATGAACTACAAAAAATATCAGAAAATGTACCACCCCGTGCCGCTCGAAAACCGCGAGTGGCCCGATAAGGAAATCACGCACGCGCCGGTGTGGTGCAGCGTGGATCTGCGCGACGGCAACCAGGCGCTTTACTCCCCGATGACGACCGAGGAAAAGATTGAGTTCTTTAAGTTCCTCGTAAAGATTGGATTTAAGGAGATCGAGGTCGGCTTCCCCGCCGCGTCGCACACGGAGTTTGAATTCTGCCGCCGCCTTATCGACGAGGGACTTATTCCCGACGACGTTACAATTCAGGTACTCACGCAGGCAAGAACGCACATAATCGAAAAGACGATAGAGGCGGTCAAGGGCGCGAAAAACGCCATTATCCACCTCTACAACTCAACCTCGACGCTCCAGCGCGACGTTGTGTTTAACAAGAACAAGGACGAGATCAAGCAGCTTGCCGTTGACGGCGCGAAGCTCGTAAAGAGCCTTGTTTCGGGCAAGCTCGACGGCAATATCCGCTACGAATATTCGCCCGAAAGCTTCACCTGCACCGAGCCGGATTACGCCGCCGAGGTATGCAACGCCGTTATTGACGTGTTCGAGCCGTCGGCTGACAACAAGGTTATAATAAATCTGCCCTCGACGATCGAGGTCGCGACGGCGAACGTGTACGCCGACCAGATAGAGTACATGTGCAGGCACCTCAACAACCGCGAAAACCTCGTTATAAGCGTACACGCGCACAACGACCGCGGAACGGGCGTCGCGTCGAGCGAGCTTGCGCTTCTGGCGGGTGCGGACAGAGTTGAAGGCACAATATTCGGCAACGGCGAGAGAACGGGTAACACCGATATTATCACGGTTGCGCTCAATATGTTCTGTCAGGGTATCGACCCGATGCTGAACCTCGAAAACATAGACGAACTGATCGAGGTATTTGAGAAGTACAACAAAATCCCCATTCACCCCAGACACCCCTACGCCGGCTCGATGGCGTACGTGGCGTTTTCGGGTTCGCATCAGGACGCAATCAAAAAGAGCATGGATCGCTTCGGCATAAGTCCCGACAACAAGTGGGCTAACCCGTACCTGACAATCGACCCGTCTGACATCGGCAGAAAGTACGAGCCTATCCTTATTAACAGCCAGTCGGGCAAGGGCGGCGTAAGCTTCATCATGGAAAACAAGTACGGCTATAGGCTGCCGAAGAAGATGCTCGTCGAGTTTTCGGGCATTATAAACGATATGTCGGACGAGAAGCAGACTGTGCTTTCAAACCACGAGATACATCAGGCGTTCAAGGATTTGTACGTGAACACGTCCGAGCCTATAAAGCTGCGCTTCTACCGTTCCGGCGAGGACGGCGAGAAAACAACGCTGTCGGCTACGATTGAAACGGACGGCAAGGTGTCGTCGATAAGCGGCACGGGTAACGGTCCCTTGGACGCGCTCTGTAACGCGCTCCGTCCGTATCTCGGCAAGCGGTTCGAGATAAGCTCATACGACGAACACGCGCTCGAGCGCGCATCAGACTCGAGAGCTGCGGCGTACATTTCAATTCATATTGACGATAAAGTGTACTGGGGTTCGGGCGTTGACGGCAACATCAACACCGCTTCGATCTACGCGCTCATATCGGCTGTGAACAGGATGCTCTCGGCTGAATAAAACCAAACGTTAAAAAGCGGTTCGCAAGAACCGCTTTTTTTAGTGAAAGCCATGTGCATAAGCGTATTTGTATTTTTATTGAATCGCCGCAATATCTTCAATCGGATCCATAAGCGGCACATTGTTGCCGTCCCACAGCATTATTTTATAGTTCTCCGACTCGGGAATTGCCGCTGTAAAAGCAAACGTCAGACTTTTGATTTGGGATTTCGTTCCGAGCGTCACCTTCAGGAGCCGTCCTTGTGCGTCATACTCCGCGACATACAGATTGGCGCGTTTCAATGCGCCCTCCAGTCCGTAGCTGTCCACGCTTGCCTGAACCGTAACAGTATTTTCAGCCGTATTGACCGACGCATTAACCGATTTTATTTTCAGCGGATTGATAATCGTACCGTCGCTGCAATGAATTACCGCGGCGAACAATGAACTGTTGGCAGAGTCTATATCAATTTGGCTCCATTCCTGCTTCGTTCCCGAATAATATGCATCGGTAAGGCTTTTGCAGCCCTCAAACGCGTAATGACCGATACTTACGACACTTTTGGGAATGGTTGCTTTCGTCATCGCCGTGCATCCCCAGAACGCCTCCTCGCCGATAGTCGTCACGCCGTCCGGAATAACATACTCCGACTGAATCGCATCCTTGGCGTAAGCGACTAATGTCTTTTTATCCTTACTGAATAAAACTCCGTCTATATCACAGTAAGTTTGGTTGTCCGCAGCGACGGTGATACTCAGGCTGCCGCACTCCATGAACGCGCCCTCGCCGATACTTGTCACGCTGTCCGAAAGGGTTACGCTTGTAAGAGCATCCCCACAGCGCCAGAAAGCGCGCACGCCGATGCTTGTCAAGCCTTCCGGAATGGTTACGCTTGTCAGGCTCTCGCATCTGTAAAACGCGTAATTGCCAATACTTGTAACTCCCTCGGATATGATTACGCTTGTCAGCGCTTTGCAGCCGTAAAACGCCCTTGCGCCGATATTTGCAACTCCCCCGGGTATGGTTACGCTCGTCAGACCCACGCAGTTGTTAAATGCGCCTTCGCCGATACCCGTTACATTAACCCCACCAATCTCATCGGGGATGATAAACTCGCCCTCCGCGTTCTTCTCGCAGCCCGTAATTGTTCCGGTCGCCGCGTCAAACTCCAGAAAATCGGCAGGCGAGCTGACAAACACGCCGTCGCTGCATTGAATCTCCATGCAAATCAAATCACCGTTGCCGCTGCCTTTTTTAATTGTACCCCAATCCGCCGTACTTCCGGTATAATGCACGTTCGTCAGGCTGCCGCAGCCGTAAAACGCTCTATAACCGATGCTGCTGATATTTATGGACTAATAGCTGGAAACCCACGATTTTATGCGGTTTTTCAGCTTTGTGCGGCTGAGATTTTTTGAAAAATTTAATAAAGAAAAGTTATTAAGCGTGT
>CANQQS010000170.1 GCA_947626045.1 uncultured Clostridia bacterium
AAAATATACACAGAACTGTATAAAAATATGGGAGGAATTACTATGGGAATGACACTGACAGAAAAAATCCTTTCGGCACATCTTGTTGAGGGCGAAATGGTAAAGGGTACGGAGATTGGTATTAAAATCGACCAGACGCTTACGCAGGACGCCACCGGCACAATGGCGTATCTCGAATTTGAGGCTATGGGCGTGCCGAGAGTAAAGACGGAAAGAAGCGTGGCGTACATAGACCACAACACGCTCCAGAGCGGCTTTGAAAACGCGGACGACCACCGCTTTATCGGCAGCGTCGCGAAAAAGCACGGCATATATTTCTCGCGTCCCGGCAACGGTATCTGCCACCAGGTTCACCTCGAACGCTTCGGCATACCCGGAAAGACGCTCATAGGCTCGGACAGCCATACCCCGACAGGCGGCGGCATAGGCATGATCGCTATAGGCGCGGGCGGCATGGACGTTGCGGTTGCGATGGGCGGCGGTACATACTATATCACCTGCCCGAAGTTAGTAAAGGTAAATCTTACGGGTAAGCTGCAGCCGTGGGTTGCCGCGAAGGACGTTATACTTGAGGTTTTAAAGCGTCTGTCCGTAAAGGGCGGCGTTGGCAAGGTTATAGAATACTGCGGCGAGGGCGTTAAGACGCTGTCGGTGCCGGAGCGCGCAACGATAACGAACATGGGCGCGGAACTCGGCGCGACAACATCTATATTCCCGTCGGACGAGGTAACGCGTGAATTTTTGAAGGCGCAGGGAAGAGAGGAAGTCTGGACTGAATTAAAGGCGGACGACGACGCTGTTTACGACGAAACGGTCGATATAAACCTTTCCGAACTCGTGCCGCTTGCGGCTTGCCCCCACTCGCCTGACAACGTAAAGAGCATAGAGGAGCTTGCCGGACAGAAAATAGATCAGGTATGTATCGGCTCATGCACGAACTCGTCGCTCCTCGACATGATGAAGGTTGCTTACATATTAAAGGGCAAGACCGTTCACCCCGACGTGTCGCTCGCGATTGCGCCCGGCTCAAAGCAGGTGCTTAACATGCTCGCGAATAACGGCGCGCTGGCGATAATGATAGACGCGGGCGCGAGAATACTCGAAAGCGCGTGCGGACCCTGTATCGGTATGGGACAATCGCCGAACTCGAAGGGTATATCTTTAAGAACCTTTAACAGAAACTTTGAGGGCAGAAGCGGCACGAAGGACGGACAGATTTACCTTGTATCGCCCGAAACTGCGGCAATATCTGCTCTTACGGGCGTGTTCACCGATCCGCGCACACTCGGCGCGGCTGCCGACATAACGCTCCCCGAAAAATTCACGGTAAACGACAACATGATAGTGCCGCCCGTACCGGCTGAGGAAATGGACAGCGTTGAGGTACTGAGAGGACCCAACATCAAGCCGTTCCCCGTATCGGAGCCTTTGGCTGAAACTATTGACGCAAAGGTAAGCCTGAAGGTTGGCGACAACATCACCACCGACCACATCATGCCCGCCGGCGCGAAAATTTTACCGCTCCGCTCCAATATTCCGAAGATTTCGGAGTATTGCTTCGCGGTATGCGACGAAAAATTCCACGACCGCGCTCTTGAAATGGGCAAGAGCGTTATAATAGGCGGCTCTAACTACGGTCAAGGCTCATCTCGTGAACACGCGGCGTTAGCGCCCTTGTACCTCGGCGTAAAAGCGGTAATCACAAAGTCGTTCGCGAGAATACATATGGCGAACCTCATAAACGCGGGTATCGTGCCGCTGACGTTTATAAACGAGGCGGACTACGACAGGATAGACCAGACGGACGAAATAAAGCTTGAAAATATAGGAAAGCAGATTGCGTCCGGAAACGTGATAAAGGCAACGGACGTTACAAAGGGCTTTGACTTTGAGCTTAACGCGGACTTTTCCCACAGACAGAAGGAAATGCTCTATGCCGGCGGACTGCTCAACTACACAAAACAGAACGCGTAAAAATAATGACCCCCTCCGAGCGAGGGGGTCACGCCGTATATATGCTTTAGTGAGGAAGGAAATCGGTGGGGTTTACGGGAACGCCGTCCTTTTCCATTTCAAAATGGAGATGCGGCTGCTCGACGTTTTCTGCGGCGCAGTCGCCGACCGTGCCTATTACCTCACCGGACTGTACTTCTTTGCCTTCGGTAAGGTTTTCGGCTGCTTCAAGCCCCATGTAACGCGTCACAAATCCCGCGGGGTGCGATATTTCGACGCACGCGCCCATAGCGTTGTCGTACACTCTT
This sequence comes from uncultured Clostridia bacterium, assembly GCA_947626045.1. Lineage (GTDB taxonomy): Bacteria > Bacillota > Clostridia > UBA1381 > UBA1381 > Hominilimicola. The sequence goes on from CANQQS010000170.1 coordinate 2,262, forward strand.
TCAACCTCGCCCGACGCGACCGACGCGACGGAACAGCCCTTTTCGGCGGCTATGTCCACACCGCCGTGCGCTCTCCAGTCGTCAAGCGCGTGGTTATATGCGAGAACGTCGGTGTACGGCTCGAGAATTTCACCGTTTACCGGCATAATAAACGCGGGGAGGTCGTTCGTTACTATAATCGACTCGCCCGTGACATCGGGGTTGTCAACGGCGTAATCCATAACCTCATCAGTCGGAGCGTTCGTCTCCTCGGCTGCGGTTTCTTCGGCTGCCGTTTCCTCCGCAGGCTCGGCTGTCGGTTCGGGAGCGGGCTGCGGCGTTATTTCGGCGAGCGACAGACTAACGTCCTCGGGAAGCTCTCCCGAAAATACGGGCGCGGTATTGCTTTCCTCGGACGGCAGCTCGCCCACAGTAACCGTTTCTACGCCGCTGTCCTCGGTATGCTTTTCGGTTATAAAGCCGGCTACGCCTATCATCAGAACGCAGCAGCACAGAGCTATATAAAACGCCGGAAGCCTTTTGTTTTTCTTCTTTTCTTCGTTATTCTGCATAATATGTTCCTCCAATGCATCGTTTGATATATAGTATTCTTGACCGAATTTCCTTAAATATACCCGCATGGCAAAAATTTTATTTGACAAAAATCGAAAAATGTATTCCCAAAACGCGATTTATATAGTATAATAGAATATAATCATCAAGGGCAGGTGAATGTTTTGAAAATAGAAAAAATTAACAAGGACAGAATAATGGTGACTCTTTCTCCGACGGATTTATCGGATTACAATATTGACATCAACGCTCTCGGACCGAACTGCAAAGAGCTTCACAGCCTTCTTTTCAATATAATGGAAATGATACGCGACGAAACGGGCTTTAATCCTTATAACGGACAGGTTGTCGTCGA
>CANQQS010000171.1 GCA_947626045.1 uncultured Clostridia bacterium
ATGAATTTTATAGAGGAACTATACTATGGAAATATTCATCTGAGCACACAGGAGCATATCTCAACGGAAACGTACAAGCAGGCGACAGCCATTATTTCAAGAATAACGGCGCAGCTGCGGGAAACGCTTTCCGAGCCGGAACGCACTTTATTGGAGCGTTTAATCGAAGCTAATAATGATGTTATCGGAGAGATTGGCGCGGCTGAGTTTCAAGTTGGTTTTGCTTTAGGCGTTCATATGATGGTTGATTGTTTTGCTGTAAAAAATGAGTAAACAATAGAGGTTTATCTATTTAAGAAAAACAGACGCGTTTTCTGTTTCCTTGAAAATGCGTCTGTTATTATTTTTGAAAAATTTTTCATTACCTTATTCTTTTTAATTTGTTATGCTCGAACGGCTGATAGTTTTGATAAAAATTTGTCTGAATTTAATCTGATTATTCGCGATTTCATGTTATTTTTCAATCATACAACATATGGCTCAATGTATCTGCGTTAAGCCCAAACATAGACAAAAACTCGCTGTTGTCGCCGTCGGAATAATCGTAATACACGTCTGACAGGTATACGGCGCAGCTGTCGGTTGCAATCTCAACCGTTCCCTCGATGCCGTCATCTCTTGTCATTATTAAGACCGCGTCAAGCGGACAGCCTGTGCCGCCCATTTTAATTCTATATGCGGTTGAAAGCATATTTTCAATTTCGGGCAAATTATTTTTATCTGAAATCGGGTAAATTTTCCCTTTGACAATTAAACGCGCATCGACCAAATTATATATATCTGCAGGTCTCATCGGATTGTAGTAAAAAACAGGCTTTTCAGAAACGGTTTTGCCGTCCTTATAAAGACACAGTCTCATATTTCCGATATTTAATGCATCGCAGGTCAGATACCACATGTTGCCGTTTTCACCCGCGCAGCGGACGCTCGTCCAGCCGATTGAGTCGGTAACGGTCGTAAACGTGTCGGCAAGATTGGAAAACGGATTTTTTAATTCTGTTTTATCGGTTTCCGACGCGCTGCCGGTTTCAAGATTTATGATGTAATTCTTGAAATCCTTATTCTGCTCGGTCGAGCCGTAATTGACAAGCAAAGCCTCTTTTCCGTTGTTGGACACAGTTATACTCGCGCTGTAATCGCCCTGCTGGAACTTGGCACAGTTGAGATTGTTCAGGTCAAATGTTTTTTCTATGGTCGACGTTTGGAGATTGTAAACGAATACGGCGTCGCTGAAATGAAAAATAATTTTCTCGCTGTCCGCGTAATCTATATCCGCCATTTGAGAACCTACAATTTTTTCGCCGAAAGCAGTTAAAGCGTCGTCGGACATTTTTATGCTGTCATACGGAATGGCGTTATTTACGGCATTCGGGTTTGACGCACACGCTATTAAGACCGCTGCGCACAGCATAACGGAAATTACGCTCACATAAACCTTTGGTTTTTTGTATTTCAAAATATTTTTAATTCGTCCCTTAATGCCCGTTTCGCCGAACGCAAGCGGACAGGGCGCGGGCGGCTTCTTGCCGGAAGCGAGCGACATGAGCGCGCCGGAGTATTCCTTAGACTTTGCCTTTCCGTCAGAAATTACTTTTTCGTCGCAGCTTATTTCCATATCACTGCTCATCAACATAAACGCGATGTGGCATAGCGGATTGAACCAATGCAGGGTTAAAATCAAAAATGCAATCGGCTTAATTATATAGTCACGTCTTTTGATATGGTAACGCTCATGGGCAAGCACATAATTTATTTCATTTTCATCAATACCGAACGGAATATATATTTTGGGGCGTATCAATCCGAACACAAACGGCGAGCCGATTTTGTCCGACTGATAGACATTCTTTTCGTAAATGACGGCGTTACGCAGCTTAACGCGGAGCATTATGTACGACGTGATACTGTAAATAAGGAGCGCGGCAATTCCCGCAAGCCATATTACGGATGCAACAAAAATAATAATCTGCATCGGATTTACACTCGCCATAGGAGTAGCTGCTGGAAGCGAGCCGTTTACCGCGCCGTCAACGGAATTTATGCCCGTTGACACGGCGGGACTGTTCATCATTCCTATATTTTGCGGTATATGTTCAAGCGTTGCTCCGCTCGAGGGCATATTAAAAAATCTCAAATTAAATATGCTGAATATATTCTTAAATGATATGGGGCAGCAAAGCCTAAACGCGCATACAGTCCACATCAAATACGAATATTTCTTGGGCGCTTTTTTGAGAAAAAAGCGCAGGACGATTACGGCGAGAATGACATAACTGCCGGTAATACTCATATTAAGGACTTGTAAAAATACGTTTTCCATTTCTATTCCTCCTTGTGCGCGTCAATCAGTCTCTTTAAATTTTCGGCTTCCTTTTCGGATATTTTTCTGCCGCCCAAAAAGGCAGTCAAAAAAGACGGCAGCGAGCCTGAAAAGGTGTTCTCCATAAATTCTTCGCTTCTGTATGCTTGAAACTCCTTTTGTGTAATCAGCGAAGTAACGCGTGAATTTATATTTTGCACAAGCCCTCTCTCCGACAATTTTTTGAGTGTGCTGTAGGTGGTTGATTTTTTCCAGCCGAGCCTTTCCGCGCATAAATCGACGAGCGCCCTTGACGTAAGCGGCTCGTTTTCCCATATAATACTCATAAAACGATACTCTGTTTCTCCGATTTTTAAATTTTTCATTTCATCACCTCCAATATGGTCGGCAACTACCGACTAAATTTAGTCTATCACGACCGACCGAAATTGTCAAGAGGTTTTCGGGAATTTTTTTGAAATCATATTGCAGGAAAAGTCTTTCTGTTTGCTTGCGTGTGGTCATGTGAATAATAAATTAAGATTTGATTAGGTATACGATGTTTTTTATAAAGCAAAAGACTAAAAAAATATTGACATACTTCGATAAATTGTGTATAATAATAGTGAAAGACAGATATATTCTGTCTGAAAAGTTGTTCGCTGCCGACCATGCGAATAATAAGTAGGTCGTGTAAATGTAGCTCGCTGCCGGCCATGCGAAGAATAAATAGGCCGTGAATAAGTATGTTAAGCCCTCTGCAAAACGGAGGGCTT
>CANQQS010000172.1 GCA_947626045.1 uncultured Clostridia bacterium
TCTGAACCGCAAGAAACAGAGTTGCCGCCTGTAGAGGAAGAATCAGAAATCATGCCCGATGAGCTGACAGCAGAACCGCAAGAGGTTGATGAAGTTGATATTGATGAAATTGATGCGTCAATAGAACTTATGGCAAGCGTCGTGTGGATGACAAATACCGATGACGATATACTCGGCATAACCGGCAGCAACAGCATAATGCGCGCCGATTTCGACGGCACGGCCTGGAGCACCGGAGAACCTATAAAGGAAAATCTTAACGCCGTCACAAATATTACAGCCGGTACGGTTAATGATAAATTCTGTGTTGCCTATGTTGCCGATGATGATAATGATTTAAGCACTATTGACGACAGGGACATCCGAATCATAAGCGATGCCGATGAAACGCAGCTTACGGATAATGATATTCTTGACAGCAATCCCGTGTTTGCGGATAATATGATTTTCTATTACAGCGGCGGCAATATTGCTTATTCTGATATTGACGGCTCAAATGCGCAGACTGTATTCGCCGAGGCAAAGCCGGGACTTACGGACACGTTTGTTGTTGACGGCAACAGCCGCGATACGGCAATCTGGTGGACTAAAGCGGAAAACGGCGGCGCGGAGGTATATGCGTCGATGTATACCGACGGCGCGTGGAGCGATGAGATAAAGATAACGAATGTCGGAAATACGGCGAAATATCCGAGCGGCATTTTGAACGACGACGGTTCGATGGTTATCGCGTTCAATAACGGAATATTGGAGAATAACGAGGTCGTAAAAACTGATTTGTATACCATTTCGGTTAATCCGTCGTATGATTTGGAGCTTACCGACGCGTATATTGACGAGGACACAATGACGGTTTACGCGACGGTGACAAACAGCGGCGAATTGGCGGTCAATTCGTACACGGTAACAATCACCGACAATGGCGTAAATTCCGAAAAGACGATAACCGAACCGCTCAAAGCCGGTGAAAGCGCCGAGGTGGAAATAATCTACAATAAGCCGACAAGCCTGACCGAGCACGATTTTGAGGTAGCAGTGGCAACAACCGCAGGCGATGAATATAACACGCAGAACAACATGGTTACGTTATCGGTAGGTCACGCAGATATTGAGGTTGACAATGTTGCCGTGAACGAGGAGGAGAACAAAATCACGGCGGATATATCCAATACGGGATATACCGACGCTCAAAGCGTGACTGTACGGCTTAGAGAAAACAGCGCCGACGGCACTGTGCTTGATGAACAGACCGCAGACATTAGTGTGAATGAAACTAAGCCGGTAGAGTTTGACTTTGACAAGTCCGCCATGAGGTTCTATGATTCCTCAAAGCAGCTGTACATAACGGCGGAGTATGACGGCGAAGAGGTATCCGTCGGCAATAACGACGGCTACGCCGTTGTCACAAGCCCGTCCGGTGCGGCGGATTATCAGACCGAGCTTTTAAGCTATGATAAGATTGACGGAAGGTATATGATAAATTCCGTCGCGGTGAACAATACCGATACCGAACTGACGTGTCAGCTTTACACGGCTGTGTATTCCGCTGACGGCGCGCTGAAGGGCTGCGGCACCATCGGAGCGGTCATAGACGCCAACGACGATACGGGCGTGGATATTTCCGTCCCGTGTGAAATCGAAAGCGGTGATACGATAAAGGCATTCATGTGGAAAAATCAGGAGCCGCTTAGCAATACGGCGGAATTGGTGATTGAATAAGTAATGTATTAACAAAGTAAGCTACATTCATATTATAAAAGGTGGTATCCAATCTAAGGATACCGCCTTTTGTATAATTGCTTATATTTATATATGTGAAAAGGGATCTATCACTGTTTTATGATATTGATACCTTTAAGTTTTTATTCGTATTTTTTGTTTTCGGAAATATCCCTTGTGCGTTCTTCAAGCTCCGACAAATACTTATCAAAGTCTGACACGAACAGCCTATCTTGGATAATTCTATACTTCTCAAATTCCGTTTCAGCGTGGAGCTTGGCTTGTTCCGCACTTATTTTGCCCGCCCCCGTCAAAATCTCCGTACCGTTAAATTCGAGGAACCCGTCAAGCCTGTTTGCCCAATCCTCCATGCTCATCGGAATATGCCGTTCGGCTTGAAGCTCTGCGTAATCAAGGTAAAGCGACACAATTCTTTCCAAAAAGGACAGCTCCTTTTCGGTCAGATAATTCTTTGCAACAGTAACATCGCTTTTGATAATTTTACCGTCTGGCGCATTTTCCCATGACGTAAGCCCCATATGTTCTTTTTCCGCGTTGGCGCGCTCCGCTATAAGCTCCGCCGCCGTGTGCCTGTGGGTGGCATAATGCAGCTTGTTCTGTACGGTCTGAAAAAACAGCTTCGTGGTTTTCGCGTCCTTGTCATAATCAAACGCGGTCGCGTATAAATCCGTCACCTTTTGATAGAATTTTCTCTCGGAAAGGCGTATTTCACGGATATTCTCTAACTGCCGCTCAAAGTATTCATCTGTAAACATAGCACCCTTTTTCAAACGTTCAACGTCCATTGTCCAGCCTTGAATGGTGTAATCCTTAACTATCTGTCCCGCCCATTTCCTGAACTGCACGGCGCGTTCATTGTTCACCTTGAAACCAACGGCGATAATAGCCTGTAAATTATAATGATTTGTTTTATAATTTTTTCCGTCTGCGGCAGTTATTAAGTATTTCTTAATAACTGAACCTTCAATCAATTCCCCGTCATCAAAAATTCTTTTCAGATGTTGATTTATAGCTGATACCGACACGTCATACAAAGCCGCCATCATCTTTTGCGTCAGCCATATATTTTCATCTTCATACCGCATTTCGACGCTGCTTTCCTCTCCGCCCACCGAAGCGACGTATGTAAG
>CANQQS010000173.1 GCA_947626045.1 uncultured Clostridia bacterium
AAATACAGCCTTGTCCGAGCTTGCTTTACATTCGGACTTGTATTTTTCAGCTTTATTTTCAAGAAATTCTTTAAGCTCCTGCCGTGTTTCCTCCGAGCAGTAGCGGTTTATTAGCTTAAATATTTTTCCCGCATCTCTTTGACTGACGGGAAAATAATTCTCCGGAATAAGAATTATGCTGCCATTTTCATAATCAATTCTCAGTTCCTTCAGAGGACACCGCCTCCTTTTCAAGCCGTCTTTTTATTTTAAGTATTCCTCTTTCAGCACCTTTAACATCGCCTGAGTTAAGCTGTCCCAGAAGTGTTCTGTAGGTGTTTAAAGGAATCTTGTCTTTTAAAACTTCTACTTCATAGTACAGATTCACAGTAAAGTCACCCCCTTAATTCTTACTTCCGTAAATCAGCTGCACCGCCATGTAAAATCCGTTGATAAATGCACAGTCTTCATATTTGGTTAAAAGGAAGGACACCTTATCGTCCAATTCGTTTTTTGTATCATCGGCAACATCTAAGGACTTAAGATAATCATTAAATCCTTTTAAAGTCTCTTTGACAACTTCGTAGCCGATGCAATCATCAACGTCCTGATTTACATAATCTTCAAGTGCTGCTTTTGCAGCAAATTCATAAATTTTATTCATCGTTAGTACCTCCTATTCTTTTTTATAAAATTTACATTCATACCCGTCCGCTCTAAGAAGCAAGCCCTCTGCCCAAGGTGGGGTTCTGCCCATTTGCTCACATATTGTGCCTACGGAAACATCAGGCTTAGCTTCAATGATGACCTCATCGTGTACGGTAGCCACAATGCGACAGTAGGACAAAGTTTTCATAGCGTAGAAAAGAATATCTCTCGCTATGCCTTGTACAATGTTTTCCACAAACTTTGCGCCATAGCTTTCGAGCCTTTCCCACTTTTTTGTGCTGCCTATTCCCTTATAGGTGACGGATTCGCCGCCGAATTGGTTCTCTTCTATTCTCGGTTTTGCATATGCAAGACTTCTGCCGGAGGGGAGAGTTATAAAAAGCATATTGCTTTTATGTGTGAATTTAAGGCATTTGACGGTTGTTGTAACTCGTTCTATGACGGTCTTAATAACGGCCCTGTCAACCTCGTACCACAAGCTGACTATGTTGGGATTAGCTTCTCTCCAAGCATCTACAAGAGGTTTTAATTCCTTTTCGGGTATTCCCATTTCCAAGGCTCCCATAGCTTTCAAGGCTCCCACTGAGCCACCATAGCCGAGAGCGAGTTCAGCTATTTTGCCTTTTTGTCGTAAATGTCCGTTTATTCCGTTTTTTTCGACAGGTATACCAAACATCTGAGAAGCAGAGGCACAATATATATCCCCGCCGTTCCGAAAAACCTCATCTCGCCATTTCTCTCCTGCAAGCCAAGCAATGACACGAGCCTCAATAGCCGAAAAGTCCGCAACTATAAATTTATAGCCTTTTTTCGGAATGAATGCCGTTCTTATGAGCTGAGATAAAGTGTCGGGAATGTTATCGTAAAGCATATACATAAGCTCATAATCTCCGCCCTTTACTACATCTCTCGCACTTTCCAAGTCGGAAATATGATTTTGTGGCAAATTTTGCAACTGTATGAGCTTTCCCGACATTCGACCTGTGCGGTTGGCTCCGTAAAACTGAAACATACCTCTTGCCCGATTGTCGGAGCAGACTGCATTTATCATAGCCTGATATTTTTTAACCGAGGATTTTGCAAGCTGCTGACGGAATTCAAGAACCCTTTTAAGCTGTGGCGGAGCAGTTTTTAAAAGTTCATTTACTGCCTTTTTGTCCAGTGATTCCGTTTCAAGCCCATTTTCAGCAAGCCAGTTTTTCATCTGCATTACGGAGTTGGGATTATCAAGCTGTGTTATTTCCTGTATGGTCTTAGTAAGCTCCTCCCTTGCAAGCCCGTCAAATCTGACTGCATTCTTGGCAAACTCCACATCAACGGCTATCCCTCTGTCGTTTATCTCTTGGTCAAGATGATACTCGTCCCATATAAAATCAGAAACGGGAAATTTGGAAAGTCTCTGCTGTATCAGCATTTCAACCTCTACATCTCTCTTGTTGTAGTATTTAAACCGTTCCCATTTTTCGGGGGAATGGTAGGGGAGGTTGCGTGTCCTGCCACCGTTTGCCTTTGTTGGCTTGCAAGGTACACAGAAATACCTGATGAGCTCTTTGCCCTCGGTCAGTTTCTGCTTGTCAAGTCCAAGAACCGTCCCTACGGCTTCAAGAGAAAACGGTAGTCCCATGTACGCAGCCCAGACCATGGTGCATTTCCAAGAGACAGGGTCAAGGTATTTGCCTGTAAACTTATTGGGATAGTGCCTTTTAAGATATGCCGACAGACAGACTCTCTCAAAATTGGCATTGTGAGCAAACTTGGTAACAGAGTTGTCAACCAAAGCATTAATAACTTCATCAGGGATTATCTCGCCCTGAGCCAAGTCCACAACTTCAACCTCACAGCTGTCTACGGCATACCCGAAAAGAAGAATCTCAAAATCCTCCGATTCGGCATACTTGTAAAGACCACACTTCTTAAGGTTAACAGACGAGAAGGTTTCAATATCAATTTCCAATTGCTTCATAAATTTTCCTCCGTAGGAGGGCAGCAGTCTAAGCCACTGCCCTCTGAAAATTATTAATTCAGGAAATCGTCTGTATCGTCATCATCAATATCGGCAAAATCGTCCGCAGCACTAAGTCTGCCGCCCAGAGGCTCACCGTCTCTTATCTTCTGCAAATGATTAAGCCCACAGGCAATCCCCTTATTTCCGTTGGAATTAAAGGCAAAGAAGTTTATGCTTGCG
>CANQQS010000174.1 GCA_947626045.1 uncultured Clostridia bacterium
AATCATATAAACCGGCAATACGGCTTGTCTGCTTATATCATCTATGCTTTTAAAAAATCAGTTTGGCGGGTCGTTTTGGACGTTACCCTTGTTTACCCTTGTAATTTTTCATTTAAGGGTAATTTTAAGGATTTTACCCTTGTTTTTACCCTAACGCGTTGTCTACTCCTGACTACTCCTGTCCACTCAAACGGCATATCTAAGCCGTTTTCTTTGAGTTTCTAAGTGTTTTTAGCACCCTTGTATTTGTCTACTCCTGTCTATTCCTGACAACTGCTGTCTATCTCGGTCAACAGCATTTTATCATAAGGCATGTTGATAATTGTTATAATGTCTACAGTTTTAAATGTTAATTTTTTGTAACATAGCCTTTTTGAGCCGTTTTTTTTTAATCAGGCGTAAAAAAACGGCGGTGACTTCTCACCGCCGCACAATATTTACCTGAGCTGCGCTCCCAATCTGTGTTCGAGCGAGCGTACAGCCTTGTCAAAGGACTTCTGCACTTCCTCGCCCGTAAGACTTCTGTCGGACGCGCGGTATACGACGCTGTACGCCACGCTCTTTTTATCCTCGGGTATTCTGTCGCCCTCGTAAACGTCGAAAAGCTTGATGCTCTCCAGATTCTTCGACGACTGCGCTATTATTTCCTCTATGTCCGCGACGGGAACGGTCTTGTCAACCAGAACCGCTATGTCGCGCGTAACTGCGGGGAATTTCGGCAATTCGGTGAATTTGATATTCGTGTTGATATTCACGAACACGTTTTCAAAGTCGAGCTCGCCGGCGTAAACGGGAGTATCGATTCCGTACTTTCTGCGCACTGCCGGATGTATCTCGCCGAATACGCCGAGCGTCTTTCCGCCCGCCGTTACCTTCGCGCATCTGCCGGGGTGGAACGTCGGGTTGTCGGTCACAGCCGCGTATTTCACCTTTTCAATCTTCAAATCGGCAAGCAGTGTTTGAACGATACCCTTTATATCGTAGAAATCGCACTTGTTGCCGTACATGCCGAGCGTGATTTTGTACGGCTCATCGGGAAGCTCACCGCCTGTGGGGATAAACACCTTGCCTATCTCGTACAGCTTCGCGGCAGGGTTCCTGTAATTATAGTTTCTCGCTAAGATCTCCATCATGCTTGCGATTGTCGTCGTGCGCATAACGGACGTGTCCTCGCCGAGCGGATTTGTGATTTTTACAGTGTTTCTCAAATCACTGTCCGCGGGAATATTGAGCTTGTCGAATATCGACGGGCTTACGAACGTGTACGTGTATATCTCGTACATGCCCTGCGCGTTGAGGCTCTCGCCCACCGCGTCCTGCATCTTCTGTCTGTCGTTCTTTCTGCCGCACGTCGCCTCGCCCGAAAGGAGCGTCGTCGGGATTTTGTCGTAGCCGTAGAAACGCGCGACCTCCTCCGCGATGTCAGCCTCGCCCGCAAGGTCGGGTCTGAACGACGGCGGTGTGACCGTCATGTTTTCAAGGTCGGTCTTTATTTCGAGCGCGTCAAAAATCTTAATCATATCGTCCGTCGGAATATCAGTGCCGAGGAACGCGTTTATTTTGTCGGGTCTAAACGGCAGCGCCGCCATATCGGTTACGTTGCCCATAACGTCTATCATACCGCCGACGTTTTCGCCGCATCTGAGCATTTCAACAAGCTGACACGCGCGCTCAACGGCGGGAACGGTGTTGTTATAGTCGAGACCCTTCTCGTAGCGTGAGGACGCTTCTGTTCTAAGACCTATTCTCTGCGCCGTAAGTCTTACCGACGCCGCGTCGAATGTCGCCGACTCGAATATAACGGTCGTCGTGTCGTCCTTTACCTCGCTGTTGAAGCCGCCCATTACGCCCGCGACCGCGACCGCTCTTTTGCCGTCCGCGATTACGAGATCATCCTGTGTAAGCTTTCTGTCCTGACCGTCGAGCGTCTTTATGACCTCGCCGTCGTCGGCGCGGCGGACGATGATCTTGCCGTCCGCGAGGTCGCGCAGGTCGAACGCGTGCATTGGCTGTCCGTACTCGAGCAGGACGTAGTTTGTAATATCTACTATATTATTTATCGGGCGCACGCCGCACGCGGTCAGACGCTGCTGCATCCATGACGGTGACGGTCCTATTTTCACGTTCTTTACCATTCTCGCGCAGTAACGCTTGCACTTGTCCTTGTCAAGCACCTCGACGCTTATCGCGTCGTTGATGCTGCCGTCGGTTTCGGTGAATTTAACCTCGGGTATCGTAAACTTTTTGCCGAACGTCGCCGCGCTCTCGCGCGCAAGACCGATTATACTGAAGCAGTCGGGACGGTTCGAGGTAATCTCAAATTCAACAATCGTCTCATTCATGCCGAACAGGTCACGAATGTCCTTGCCTATGGGAGTGTCGTCGGGCAAAATCAGTATGCCGTACTCCGGTTCGTAGCCGAGCATTTCCTTTGTTATGCCGAGCTCGTCGTGCGAGCAGAGCATACCGCACGACTCCACGCCGCGCATTTTTCCCTTCTTTATTTTTCCGCCCGGAAGAACCGCGCCCACAAGCGCGACCGGCACGATTATGCCCGCCTTGCAGTTGGGCGCGCCGCAGACTATCTGCAGCGTTTCGCCCGTACCCGCGTCAACGGTCGTGATTTTTAAGTGGTCGCTGTCGGGGTGGTCGACGCAGGTCAGAACCTTGCCCGTAACAACGTTCGTAACGCTGTCGCCGAGACTTTCGTAACCCTCGACCTTCGAGCCGCTCATTGTCATTTTGTCCGAATATTCCTTCGGCGTAACGTCTATGTCCATGTAGTCGTTAAGCCAGCTTAACGGTAAATTCATTTATTTTCATTCCTTTC
>CANQQS010000175.1 GCA_947626045.1 uncultured Clostridia bacterium
AGCACAAGCATATTCCAGTTTTGAAAGCCGGGGTTAATAACCGGCTCGCCGTCGTCGGGAGAGTAGTATTCATGCATAACGCCAAAACGCATAATATCGCGTCCGAGCAGCTTTATCGTCTTTTCGCAAAGCTCCCTCGCCTCGGCTTCGTAACCGTATTTGAGCAGTCCGCGGAACGTCAGATAATTCGCGATGATCCATACCGGTCCGAGCCAGCACGACGGATTGTTTGACGCAACGACGCGGTACATCTTTTCCTGCGCCGACAGCGTTCTTATGCCGCTCTCGCAGTTAAAGGATTTCTTGTCGCGGTAACGATTTACAACTCTTTCCGCCTGCTCCGGCGTCGCTATCCCCGCCCACAGAGCCATAAATCCGCTCCATACGTCAATACGCTGTATGAGGCAGTCCCAGTGGCGCGGCATACCTGTATGATAAGTGCTTCCGTCCGAAAAATCCACCTTTCGTAAATTTAAATCCACATTGTAGAAAAATCCGTCGCGCTCGTCATAACAATGCTCCTTAACCGCTTCAATGAGCTTTTCCCGCTCCGCTCTGTAAAGCGCGGCGGCATCGTTCTTGCTAAGGCAATCGCTCAGATATTCCATCGCCTCAAGCTCCTTTACCATCAGGCAATTCAGATAAATCGAGCCTGATGAACCGTCCGGGCGGTAGAAGGTGCATGGATCGTTGTCAACGCCTATCATTTTATCCGTCTGCCAGTAGAACAGCCCCGTTTCCTTGTGCCTGTGATGATTGAAATAATTATTGATGTGGTACTGCATTTTGTCAAAATATCGTCTGAGCCATTCCGCGTCACCGTTATCGTATTTCACAAGAAACGCCGCGTGCTGCGCCAGTATGGGCTTGTGCATATTTTCCTTGTAAATGTTTTCGGGACGGATAGATTTAAGAGTAGCGCGCCGCGTAACCGAAATCGGCATAAAACCGTCGGACGATGTAAACGAAAGAAAATTCAGGATACAGCCGCGCTCGTAATCCCTCGCTTCGTCCCTGTCCGAGCCGGCGTCAATCAAAATTTGCTTTAGCGCCACATTCGCGAAATATGAATCCCAATCCCATAATACATCGCCGTATGAAGGCGAGCCGGGCGTTAAAAATCCGTATCCGAAAATTTCGCCCTTTTCACGGTACATTTCTCTGTAATCCTTGCTCATATATGAGCGCAGAGCGTCAATATATTCCTGCATAGCTGTATTCCTCCGATATTGATATATTTTTTGTCTCATTCCGAAACAATATCAATATATATTTTATATTCTTCTTTATAAATAATCAATGTTCGGTCTTGTCGTAAATGCCGAAAATATTGACATTTTGTGTCCGGCGGCGTATAATACACACGAGGAGATGAAAATATGGATCAGACATTTTTAATCGATGATTTCTTAAATAACGACGAAATCAGCGTAGGATTTTATGTTGAGAGCAGAGATATAAATATGCACTCTCATGAGTTTTATGAAATATCCTATGTTTACGAAGGCAGGGGGACTCATTATCAAAAGGACGGTCACGAGCCTATAAGGACAGGCGAATTTATATTTTTAAGCCCCGGAGTATCACATTGTATCAAGTCTCCCGCGCCAAATACGGGCAGCTGGGTACGCGTATGCAATATGCTGATAACACCGAGTTATTTGAATGAATTGAGAAAACGTATTTCATCAATACGCGAGCTTGACGAGTATTCCCTAAAGAATAAAATTTTTGGCGGCGAGCCGTTTTGTATTCATTTGAAAGACGATTCACAAAGCATATACAGGCTTTTAATGACAGCCGCCCATGAATATAATCATTATTCCGATTGCAGCGGCGAGATAATCACAAACTCAGCCGCCAGTCTTTTGATGTATATTATACGGCTGTATGAAAAAGAGATAAAACACGAAACCGTTACATCGACAAAAAATGAAGTGATAGACGATTTACTGAAATTCATATCAACAAATTTCGGCAGCAGACTGACGCTTGATTACTTGGCTGCGTATGCACATTTGTCGCCGGAATATCTTTCAAGATATTTTAAGCGGCGCACAGGTATGAATCTATCCGATTATATTACGCGGGTAAGAATTGATAAAGCTAAGTACAGACTCCGAACAAATAACTGGGCAATAAACGATATATGCGAATATTGCGGGTATCAGTCAATAAGCGCGTTTCAAAAAGCGTTTAAGAAGGCGGTCGGTATGAGCGCCGGGGAATACAGAAAAAAGAGCGGGCTGTCGGAAGGTTGAACGGCGATTTTCCCCGTCCTTAAAATAATGCGTGCCGTTGTTCTCATTATTTTGCTGATTATTTCAAGTAAAAAGTGCCATAACATATTTGGACAATATATATCGTATAATGATTAAAAATTGACCGATTCATAAAAAATGTCCGCATTTTAAACCCGTTTTTAACGGAGTTGAATATAAACATAAGGGCATAGCGATTTTGCGGATTAAATGCCTTGATTTTATGCGGTTGAAACCGTCAAAAATGCGGACAACAAATAAATGAGATTTCACATACTGTATAGATACAATAAACCGTTTAGCGCATTATATCTGATTACCCCTTTCCATATTGCCGTATCAAAAAAGGAGCGTCAAACGCTCCCGATTTTCTTTGCCTTATGGTCGGAAAATCCGCCCATAAAAAAATATCACGATAAGGTTTTTCGTGATATTTTGGCGTTTATATTT
>CANQQS010000176.1 GCA_947626045.1 uncultured Clostridia bacterium
AAGTATCCATTTTAGATTTTGTTTAGAACTTTCCATATTTTTGCCCCTTTTCTCGCTTTATTCAGCCAAACTGAAAGTTATATCTTCATTGCCGCCTAATTCATCAAAAACCGATAAATCAGAAGTAACCATACCCATTGAAATAACTCGCATCGTTAAATTCGGTCTGCTTGTCTGCGCATAGAATATCGCAACTGTATTATTTGTAGGACAATAGGTTATATCGCCGTTTTCAAAATTCAGTTTTCCTTCTGTGCTGTCATTGATAGTACCTGATATTCCGCCATAATATTCGCGTCCGCCATAGCCGACCATTGACACTGTTATGGGTAGCATAGCCTTAAATTGCTCCGCTTCGGGCGTGTTGTTGAGGTATCCTTCAAGCGTTCTGCTCCCGATAGTGATTTTAATCGGTGTTCCGTCCATTTCTTTGCCGCCTACGTCAATACCAAGTCCTGTGAGCCAATCTTTTACCCTATTGTTTACGGAAGTTAAATCTTTGCCGACAATATCAGCGGCGGGCAATGTAAGACCGTCAAGCACCGTGCTGTCCGAGCATTCATTTTTTATCTGAGTATAGCTGTTTCCGCTGCCATAGCCGTCGTGCGTACAAAATGGTATCACTGTTTTGCCGCTTAAATCATACTCACGCATAAATGCGCGTACCGCCTGCGGTATTGTCGTTGCCCAAATCGGGTAACCGATAAACACAGTATCATACTTTGACATATCAAGATTAAGCGGCTGAATTTCGGGGATTGTACTCTCGCTGATTTCACTATGGTTCCTGTCTACAACTTCATCAAAATCGGTTGAATATTTGCTGATTGTCTGAATTTCAGCTATATCGCCATCTACCGCTGTATTTATCATTTTTGCTATCGTTTCGGTTGTTCCAGTCAGATTTCCGCCATTATTTACCACAACGCTTGCGGATGTAGTCGCATCAATATCATCCGGATAATCTGTATTTCCTACACGAGAGAAATATACGATAAGGATCTTTGGCTGTTCGGTATTCTGTGTTACATTAATTTCTTTTGACGTACATAGAGGCTTTAAAGTGTCAATTCCGTCCCATAGATAGGCTTTTACCATATCCGCATCGTCAAATCCCGAAACAGTTTCCTTTATTTCAAGATTGCTGTCCGTTGATACTTTTCTGATATTTACATTCATCAGAGTTCCGGCTACATATCCCGCAAGAATAAGAGAAGCACTATCAATAGGTTCTGTTGCGTGTATTGTAACCATATCATTTGTAAGTGTCATTTCAGGCTCTTTATCATATGCGATTAAGATATTATCATCTTTGGCGCTTGAAGGTATAATACTGAAATTCAGCATAACCGCCGCCATTGATAAAATTATTATACAAGATAATAGTCTTTTCATTTTATGCCTCCTTTTCTTTTACAAACTGCTTCTGAAAATATCCACGATTTCATCGTGTTCGAGCGTTTTATATCCTCCCGTCATAACAATGGTGCTATCCGAAAGCGCCTCAAGCATTCCTTCATTTGCACCAAGCTCCGTGATGTTCATAACAAGACCAAGCTCCCTCATCCAGTCCTCCATTGCCGCAAGACCTTCGTTTGCAATCTGTTCGTCCGTTTTGCCTGACGTATCAACATTCCAGACATTTTTCGCGAACCTTACAAATTTCGCAAGTCCGTATGGCATTATATGACGGTAATACGGCAGCGATACCGCCGCGAGCGTCATGCCGTGCGTTGCGTCTGTGTGTGCGCCAACTGCCTGACCGAGCATATGAACCATCCAGTCGGTGGACTTGCCTTTCGCAACAAGCGTATTAAGAGCCCATGTAGCCGTCCACATAATATTGCTTCTCGCCTCGTAATTCTGTGGGTCTTTATTTGCGATACGGCTTGAATTGACGACGCTTCGCATTAAGCCCTCGCTGATATAATCGCTTGTGTTATCGTCCTCGCCGGAAAAATACTGCTCGCATATATGATTAAAAATATCATAAATGCCGGAAACCATCTGATAATGCGGCAATGTCAGCGTATATTTCGGATTAAGGATAGAAAATCTCGGCATAACGCTTTCATCCGCAAACACATGACCGATTTTCATTTTTGTTTCGCGGTTCGTGATAACCGCTCCCGCGTTCATTTCCGAGCCTGTTCCTACCATTGTCAGAACACAGCCTACAGGGACAATTTTGCAGTCGGGTTCCTCAAATTTCAAATAATATTTTTCCCACGGATCTTCATTACAGTTTACCGATACCGATACCGCCTTCGCGTAATCGCACACCGAGCCGCCGCCGACCGCGAGCAGTAAATCCGCCTTGTGATTTCTTGCGATTTCAACGCCCTCATAGAGCTTTTTAAGTGTCGGATTAGGCATAACTCCCGCTATTTCCGCGATGTTTTTACCGTTTTCATTTAGGATTTTTACTACCTCGTCATATATTCCGTTTTTCTTAATTGAACCGCCGCCGTAGATTAACACGACGTTTGCTCCGTATTTCGGCAACTCTGTGTTCAAATATTGCAGAGACTCATCTCCAAAGTACAATTTTGTGGGGTTGCAGTAAGCAAAATTTCCTAACATTGTTTTTCCTCCTTCAAATTTTTAATCAATATATTCAGTGGCAAATCCTACGTCTTTGCGGCTGCCATGCACCGCGATTTTTGAAAGCGCCGCGTCAA
>CANQQS010000177.1 GCA_947626045.1 uncultured Clostridia bacterium
GCTCGACAGGCTCAAAAATGTAAATCCCGTCACTAAGGACGGACAGGAAATTTTACTTTACGCCAACATAGGCACTCCCGATGACTTGCCGCTTGTGTATGCGAACGGCGGTCAGGGCGTGGGTCTGTTCAGAAGTGAGTTTATATATCTCGAAAGCGACCATTACCCGACCGAGGACGAGCAATTTGCGGTATACAAAAAATCGTTGGAAAAAATGGCGGGCAAACGTGTGGTGATAAGAACGCTCGACATCGGCGCTGATAAGCAGGTGGATTACTTCGATATGCCGAAGGAGGAAAATCCGGCGATGGGCGTGCGAGCCATACGCATATGCTTGAACCGACCGGAAATATTCAGGACGCAGCTTCGCGCGCTGCTCCGCGCATCCGCATACGGCAAACTTGCGATAATGTTCCCGATGATCACCTCGGTTGACGAGGTGAAAAGAATTAAGGCAATAGTAGAGGACGTGAAGTCGGAGCTTAGAAGCGAGGAAATAAAATTCGACGAAAACATTGAGCTTGGCATTATGATAGAAACTCCGGCAGCGGCAATCGTAAGCGACCGGCTTGCGAAAGAGGTCGACTTTTTCTCCGTCGGCACAAATGATTTGACGCAGTATACGCTCGCGATAGACCGTCAGAATTCCGAAGCCGAGAAATTCTGCGATACCCACCATGAGTCAATTCTGCGGTTTATAAAAATCGCCGCCGATAATGCTCACGCTAATGGAATATGGATAGGTATTTGCGGCGAGCTTGGCGCGGACATATCCCTCACGGAGTTTTTCTTAAGCATAGGTATCGACGAATTATCCGTATCACCCGGAAAAATACCGGAGCTTAAGAATAAAGTGATTGAAACCGATGTAACCGCCGTTAAGGGCAGAGTCGGGGAATATCTTAAATATTGATAATGAGTTTTTAATTGTAAATCTGCACCCTAAAAGTAAACGGACTGCCGCTCCCCCTAATTGTAAAAACAGGCAGTCCGTTTGCTTTCGGGGAAATTTAAGGCAGGAGGAATATATAAAATGACTGAAAAATAAGAGCCATAGGCGTTTTAACATAAGAAAAAACAGGCGCGGGCAATACGTTTACCGGATGTATGCTGAGCTTCTTTCTTGACTGCGGCATCCAAAATCTTACCGAGAAAAAGCTGAAAGAGCTGTTTATATTCGCCAACGCCGGAGCATCGCTTATCACTACGAAAAAAGGCACGCTTAAGGTTATACCGGAAAAAACGGAAATTGAAGTGTTGATAAATGAAGGAGGCTTTAAGTCATGAAAACAGTTCCTATATTACTAAGCTCGGTTAACAGCGTTAAAGAATTCGTAAATGCAGTAAATAAATATGATTTTGAGGTTAATTTGATAGTCGGCAGCCATATTGTTGATGCAAAATCGATTTTGGGAATATTCAGTTTGGATTTGTCAAAACCAATAAAAACGGAAATTCATTCCGATGACTGTGATAAGTTCCTTACTGAAATTAATGAGTTTGTTAAATAACATACACTCTTATAAAAAACAGTGAGTGGACAGGGATATAAACCACGTCTGTCTGCTTATATCGGGAATTATTGTGACAGTTGGCACATTTACGATCAAAGGGCTGATCTCAACAGGGGATATTTAGGTGAATACGGATAACAAGGAGGAATATATAGAATGACTGCAAATATAAAAACAATCGGTGTTTTAACATCAGGCGGAGACGCACCGGGAATGAATCCCGCAATCAGAGCGGTCGTAAGAACAGGTATATATTACGGGCTTAAAGTAGTCGGAATAAAGCGCGGGTATAACGGCCTTTTAAACGGCGATATGGCAGAAATGAAATCCCGTGACGTGTCCAATATCTTACAGAGAGGCGGTACAATTCTCCAAACAGCTCGCTGTCTTGAATTTAAAGAAAAAGAAAATATCGAAAAGAGCGTTGAAATCGCTAAGGCATTCGGCATTGACGGTCTTGTTGTAATAGGCGGTGACGGCTCCTTTAGAGGTGCGCGTGAGCTTTGCGAAGCGGGACTTCCGACAATCGCTATGCCGGGAACTATTGATAACGATATTGACTGCAGCGAGTATACCATAGGTTATGATACCTGCTTGAATACGGTTAAAGACGCTGTAGACAAAATAAAGGATACAACAGAGAGCCATGAACGCTGCTCCGTCGTTGAGGTTATGGGCAGAGCGGCGGGATACATAGCAGTACACGCCGGAATAGCCTGCGGCGCAAATGTAATTTTAGTACCGGAGGTGGAATGGTCATTTGAGCATGATGTTTTAAGACCGATTCTTGAAGGAAAAGCGCGCGGTAACAGAAACAGTATTGTTCTTGTAGCCGAAGGCGTAGGCGGCGTTATTGAGATGGCAAAGGAAATAGAAAAGACAACAGGAATTGAAACAAGAGCCACGATCCTCGGACACGTTCAGAGAGGCGGCAGTCCTTCCGCGCGCGATAGAGTAGTGGCTTCGGAAATGGGTTGTCTTGCGGTTGAACTGCTTTTGCAGGGGAAGCAGAACAGGATCGTGTGTATGAGAGATCACGTCATTACCGATGTTGATATTAACGAAGGTCTTGCCATGAAAAAAATTTTGCCGGAACAGCTTGTTGCCGTTGCAAAGAAAATATGT
>CANQQS010000178.1 GCA_947626045.1 uncultured Clostridia bacterium
GTAAAATAGCTTTAATATTCATAGGAGGAATGTAAAATGGAGATAAGCGTGAAAAGAGACGGTCTGACGCTTAAAGGAACGCTCGAAAGACCGGAAGGAACGGAAAAATGCCCGATAACCATAATATTCCACGGACTTATGTCGAGCCGCGGCGTGGGCAAGGGCGGTATGCACGACATACTTACCCAAAAGCTGTTAAAGCGCGGTATAGCCGTAATACGCTTTGATTTTAACGGTCACGGCGAGAGCGGCGGTGAGTTTGAGGATATGACCGTTTACGGCGAGATACTCGACGCTATGGCGATAATGGAATACGTGAGACAGCTCGACTGGGTAAGCGAAATATACATAGCCGGACATTCGCAGGGCGCGCTTGTCGGCGGTATGACGGCGGGTTATTACAGAGAGCTTGTAAAAAAGCTCGTTTTAATGGCGCCGGCGGCGACGATACCCGACGACGCTCAGCGCGGCTCGTGTTTCGGAAAAATATACGACACCTACAACCCACCGGAGTATATAGATATGAAGGACGTCGAGCAGAACGACTACAGACTCGGTCAGAAATATATGCGCCTCGCGCGAACGATACCCGTGTACGAAACGACCTCGATGTTCCTCGGAAAGACGCTTATCATTCACGGCACGAAGGACGAGGCGGTCGGACTTATCGGTTCACTGCGTTATAAGAAATGTATGGATAACGTAACGCTTCATATAATAGAGGGCGAAACGCACGGTCTTGACACGATTTCTCTTGACAGCGTGCTTGAGGAAGCGGCGGAGTTTTTGAAAAACTGATATGGAATACGGCGAAATAACATTTGAGAAAGCAAAGCGAATACTGGACGGCGGCGGAGTGCTGCTCGACGTGCGCGAGGAAAGCGAGTTTGCGCAGGGACACGCCGACGGCGCGGAGCTGCTCGCCGTTGACGATATAACGGACGAAACAGCCGAGCGCGTAATACCCGAAAAGGTAACGCCGGTCGTAACGTACTGCCGAAGCGGCAACCGCGCGCGTCTTGCGGCGGAGCGGCTTACAAAAATGGGCTACGAAAACGTATACACCATCGGCAGTATAGTCGGCTGGCAGTACGGCATAGTACACGGACTGTAAAAACACGCTTGTAATTTTGTAATTTATGTGCTAATATATACCACAAAGGCATAACAAGGAAAGAGGTAATAAAAATTGGATAAGAGAATACCCATAACGCTTCTGACGGGCTATCTCGGAGCGGGAAAAACGACGCTTATGAACCACATTCTGTCAAACCAGGAGGGTTACAAGTGCGCCGTGATAGTGAACGACATAGGCGAGGTCAACATTGACTCGACGCTCATACAGAAGGGCGGCATGGTTCAGGAGGAGGACGCGAGCCTCGTACCGCTCACGAACGGCTGTATCTGCTGTACGCTGAAGGTCGATTTGATGAAGCAGATCGCGGAGCTTGCGACATCGGGAAAGTTCGACTATATACTGATCGAGGCGAGCGGAATATGCGAGCCGCTGCCTATCGTGCAGACAATCTCGATGATGGACGGCTCGGTCGAGGGCAGCGAGGTACCGCCTATCGTAAAACTCGACTGCGTTGTGACGGTCGTTGACGCGCTGCGTCTTGTTGACGAGTTCGCCGGCGGCGACAAGCTTATGGGACAGGTTGACGAGGAGGACATAGAAAACCTTCTTATACAGCAGATAGAGTTCTGCTCGACCATTATAATAAACAAGGTCGACGAGGTGAGCGAAAGCGACCTCGGCAAGGTGCGCGCCGTAATAAAGGCGCTGCAGCCGAAGGCGAAGATTATCGAAACGAATTACTGCAAG
This sequence comes from uncultured Clostridia bacterium, assembly GCA_947626045.1. Classification (GTDB taxonomy): domain Bacteria; phylum Bacillota; class Clostridia; order UBA1381; family UBA1381; genus Hominilimicola. The sequence goes on from CANQQS010000178.1 coordinate 1,826, forward strand.
GTCGATATGAAGGACGTGCTTGACACAAAGCAGTTCGACATTGACGAAACATTCTCGTCGGCGGGCTGGATCGCGGAGTTCGAGAATAAGGAAAACGAGCATGAGGACGACGATGACGACCACGACGAGCATGAGCATCACCACCACGACGATGATGACGATGAGCATGAACATCATCATCACGACCACGATGAGCATGAACACCACGGTCACCACCATCATCACCACCACGACCACGACCACGGCGAGGCGGAGGAATACGGCATAGGCTCGTTCGTGTACTACCGCCGTCAGCCGATGAAGCTCGGCAGATTAAAGCGCTGGGCGCGTAACGACTTCCCGAAGAACGTTATCCGCTGCAAGGGCATACTGTGGCTCGACGCGGACAACGATATGTCCTACGTGTTCGAACAGGCAGGCAAACAGATACAGATGTACGAAAACGGCAAGTGGCTTGCGAGTGCGCCGAAAAAGATGCTTGATAAGTTTATTGCCGATGACCCGTCGATACTCGACAACTGGGATGAAAAGTGCGGCGACAGAATGATAAAGCTTGTGTTCATAGGCAGAGACCTTGACAAAAAAGCCATATCGGCAGAGCTTGACGCGCTGCTTCTGTAATATATGAATTTAAGCGTTCTCCGCTTTCGCGCGGGGAACGCTTTACTGCTTTATGAAAATAACCGATATTTTTTATGTAAAAATCGGTTTTTGTATTGTTTAAGAAAAAGCGTTGTGATAAAATATAAAAAAATCATACGGAGGGT
>CANQQS010000179.1 GCA_947626045.1 uncultured Clostridia bacterium
GGTGTGCTTCGCGCCGATAAGCTCCGCGCACTCGACCGCTTCGGGTATGTCCATGTTAAAATGCCCGTCGATCGGCAAAAAAGCGTATTCGATATTTTTGTCCTTAAGCTCCGCCATTTGGTCTGTCTTTGATGTGTCGCCCGCGAAATACAGCGTTTTGCCGTTCACCGTAACGAGATAGCCGACGCACTGCTTTACATCGTGGTTCTGATTATACGCTTGAACAGGCTCGATATGAACGCCCGCGAAATCGAGCGTCTTATAGCCGTCGTCCGTTATCGCGTCACTGTTTTGGAAAATCACACAGCCGTCCGCTTGCGGCACCATGTCGATTTTGTTGTGGTCGGGATGCTGATGCGTCACGAGAATTAAATCCGCTTCCTTGTCGTAGCCCTCGCCCGCGTACGGGTCGATATAAATTACTTTACCCTCTCCCGTTGTAAGACGGAAGCTCGCGTGTCCCTGATATAAAAGCTCTGCCATTTTGTTTTCCTCCTTGTTTTCCGTATTGTTTCCGCAGCCGGTAACAAATCCGGCTATGAGACAAAGTGATAAAATTGCTGTAAATAGTTTTTTCATCGGACTTTCCTCCTTGTTTTTAATTATATCCGCCGCCTCGTCAATATCCGAATACGGCTTTTGCCCTTTGCATATTCTCCCTTATACTCACGCCGAACGGGCAGCGCTTCTCGCACGCGCCGCATTTTACGCAGTCGCCGCCGTGAGCTTTGAGTGCCGCGTAATGCTCGCGCACCGTTTCGGGAATTTCGTCCTTCGCGAGATTGAGAAATTTCGTCACCGACGCTATATCTATTCCCTTCGGACACGGCGCGCAATGACCGCAGTACATACAATGTCCCTCCCAGCTTATCTGCGGGAACGACGCGAATACCGCCGCATAGTCGCGCTCCTCGTCGGACGCGTATTCATAGTCGATTGAGGTCTGCAAATCTTCAAGTGACCGCGCGCCGCTCATGATTGACGCGACAGCCGGACGTGTCAGCGCGTAATGTATGCACTGCGCCGCCGTCATAGCCTTACCTGCGGGCGAATATTCCTCGCTCAATAAATCACCGCCGCTAAACACCTTCATTACAGTTATGCCGACTCCGAGCCGCTGGCACTCGTCATAGAGCTTTTCCCGCATCGGGTCAAGATTAAACAGTGGCTTCTCGTAGCTCTTTTCCGACCACAGATCCTCGCAGTCCTCGCTTGCGGGAAGCAGGTCGTAACACGGATTTACGCTGAACATAAGCACTTCGACCGCGCCGGTTTGTATCGCCTCGAGTGCAACTATGGGGTTGTGTGAGCTCATGCCTATTGCGCGGATCCTGCCCTGCGCTTTTAATTCCTTCGCGTAATCCGGAATACCGTTATTCACCACCGCGTTCCACGTTTCGAGTGAATCGACGTAGTGAATCATTCCGATGTCCACGTAGTCCGTGCCGAGATTTTTAAGCATCGCTTCAAACGCCGTCTTTACCTCATTCAGATCCCGCGTCGCCCTGTACTGCTCATTATCCCACACAGCGCACAAATGCGCCTGCAATACAAACTCGCTTCTGCGCGGACGTATCGCGTTGCCGACGCGCCGCTGCATATCGGGATTTGGGCTGTATAAATCCATGCAGTTCACGCCGTGACGGAACGCAAGGTCGAACATCTCGTTCGTGAACTCGTCGCTTTTGTCAAGAAATCCCTCGCAGCCCATACCGATTTCGCTAACCTTTATATCCGTCTTGCCTAATTTTCTGTAATTCATGGCTCACTCTCCTTTTTTATTCCTTTTATCAAACCGACTTTTTCGCCCATGATGCAACGGTTTTTTCGGATTTAGCCGCGTCCGCGCCGTGGACTGCAAGACCTTTCCCGAATGACGCGCCCGCGCATATTTTCTTTAAATCGCGCTCGCAGCTTCCCAAGCCGCTGCCCTCGTGCGTCATGACTGCCATCACCTTTTTGCCGCTCCAGTCGAGCTTTTCAAGCTGTGTGAATACCGCCATCGGGAACGTACCCCACCAGCATGGACCGCAAACGAAAATATTGTCGTAGCTGTCAATGTTGTCAAGATATTTTTTCACCTCCGGTCTCGCGCCCGCGCGCAGCTCCGCCTTCGCGTCGTCGATACATTCGTAATAATCCGACGAATATTCCTTTACGGTTTCAATTTCAAACAAGTCGCCGCCGACCGCTTTTTGAATAAACTCCGCAACGATTTCCGTGTTGCCCTTCGCAAGATTTTCAACTCTGCCGTTCACATAGTTCTCGCCCTTACGCGAATAGTAAATAATAAGATTTGCCATTTTTATTCCCCTTTCTGTTTTCACTCACAGCAGTGCCGCGCTTACCTTTTCAAGCTCACTGCGGATTTTGATATGCTGCGGACACACCTGCTCGCACTTTCCGCATTTTACACACTTATCCGCGCGCTTCAAGCCGTGTCCGTCCACAAGCCAGTTCATCTGACCTACCGCCGCGTCCTTGCTGTAGAGCGTGCAGTAATTCATCGCGGTGAATGAGCCTGAAATTCCTATCTTTTCGGGACATACCTTCGC
>CANQQS010000180.1 GCA_947626045.1 uncultured Clostridia bacterium
CAGTATTCTTCCACGGTCGGATTAACCCTGCGGAAGCGTATGTCGTCCACTTCTTTTTGAGCTTTTTTTACTTTATCATACAGTTCTTTCTGTGTTTTGCCATAAATGGCAACTCTTTTTCCGTCTGCGTCCATTATTCTTGTTCTGTAATATTCTTTTCCGTTATGTATTACCGATTTATAATCGGGTATGATTTCTTTTTTTCTCGGCATCTCGTATTTCCTCCTTTTACGATATATCTGCTTTATTATTCGGGTTTTCGTTCCACATAGAGAATACACCGTCCAACACGACTGCAAGCTCCTGCGGCTTATTGTATTTGACCTTTGCATATATGTCCATCGTTATCTTACTGCTTTCGTGTCCGGCAAGATATTGAACCGTTTTCGGATCAACGGAAGCGTGCATGAGATTTGTAATGTAAGTGTGCCGAAGCTGATGGGGAGTTACGGTAAAGTCTAAACTATATACAACCTTTCCGTTGTGAGATGCCTTTTCCCCAAGAACAGGTGTTACGGTATGCTTTACCCGCTCTCCGTTTTCATAACGATAGTAATGACGTTCTTTCGCAGTTCGAGTAACAATGTATGCCCATAGCTGCCTAAACTGCGTATATGATAGCGGATTTCCCTCTCGGTTTGATACAACATATTCCGATTTGGATTTCGCCTTTGCTTCTCTCAGGCATTCCGCTAGGCAATAGGGGAGGGGTATATCTCTGTGAGCCGCGGTTGTTTTCAGTTCATCCAATATTACGGGTCTATTGTGTTCTGTGTGCCAAGCCCTGCATACCGTTAAATATGGAGCTTCCGTGTCCAGAAACACCGAGTCCCATTTCAACGCGAGAATTTCCTCGCGGCGCAATCCAGCGTACAGCCCAATCATAACAAAAACATACGGCGGCAGGTCTTTGACCGTATTAAGCAGCTTATCTACTTGTTCGTCTGTAAGCGGTTCTCTGTCCTCCTGCGGAATACCGCCGCCCTTTGCGGAAAGATTTAGCGTAGGGTTATTATTTATAACTTTACTTTCTTTTGCTGATGTAAAGATACATTTCAACAATATATTTACCGATTTGTAAACAGAAGCTGATTTTTTCGATACCGGGATAAGAGCCATACGAATATCATCAAGCGTCACATCGGACATATACATATCACCAAGCGGCTTAATAATATAGTTTTTAACCTTTGATGTGTAATCTGTTAATGTGGTCTGTCTTACATTTGCCGACTGCATAAGCAGCCATTTCTCACAATATTCCTTAACGGTAGGAGATGCTCTGCGGAATGTATTATTAAGTAGTTGTTCGCGCGTTTCCTCAATTTTTTCTTCCAATTCCGCTATGGTTCTTGCATATAAAGCGATACGTTTCCCGTCAGAGCCTTTAATGCGGGTTCTGTAATACTCAATACCGTTCAATACAACAGTTCCGATTTGTTTTGTTTGTTTTCTGTTCATACATTTTCCCTCCTTGACAATGATTACATCGCAGTCCTCGCTCAAATGATATATTTATTTTATTTCAATTAAATAAAAAGAACAAGGATGTCAACCCGTGTCTCAGCGTTACCTTGCTTTACGGTAAGTTTCTTGCTTTTCAAGAGGTAAAGCCCTGTGTGTGCATTTCGCAATATATTCTTGCAACGCATCGTTTGTAAAATACACACAACCGTTTGGGACATATTGAACAAACGATATTGCCCCGATAGTTCGCGCCGTGTCAAGCGTTGCGATACTGATGCCAAGTATTGATGCTGCTTCCTTTCGGGAATATAATTTTTCCATTGATTTCTCCTCTCTTTTGCCTTTTAACCCAAAACCGCCATCTGTAAAGTACAGATGACGGTTTGATAGTAGCCTGTTACTGTGACGCATTATTTACCTTATAAACCTTTTTATCGCCCGTAACGGCGTAAGACTCGCTGTTGCTGCCTGTCAGAACGTCAATCCTGTTTCCCTTTATCGCGCCGCCCGTATCGTGGGCGGTTCTGTAACCGACGCCCTCTATGTAGACCGTACTGCCGAGCGGGATAACATTCGGGTCAACCGCGATTATCTCTCCGATTTGCGGCTCTAATGCCTGCCCGAAGCAGTCAACACTGTACCCGCCGTTCTCGGACGGCGAGGAAGTATAGCCTGTGATATAGAACGTACCTATGCAGTCGCCTATGTCGCCGCTGTTTTCCGATGTTTTCGCTTTAGTCTTTGAATTTGTTTTCAATTTTGTTTTCGCTTCATCGGTGCTTTCGTACATATATTCGCTATACACCCAACCCTGACGAGCGCCGTCGTAAACCTGCCACCATTTGCCGCCGTCTGTGCCTATGACCTTTAACTCCGTATGCTTCGGATACGCTGTTATAATTCTACTGCTTGTGGTCGGTTCGGCGCGAAGGTTAAGTCCGCTCCGTGCGTTTACATACCACGTTTCAAAGTCCGCAGCCGATGCCGTGAAGCTCATTGATAACGCTGCCGCCGTTAAAATAATTCCTACATTCCTGATGATTTTCTTTTTATTCTTCATTAGAACCGTCCTTTCTCTTTT
>CANQQS010000181.1 GCA_947626045.1 uncultured Clostridia bacterium
AGTTTTTGCACCCGTTGGGTTTTGTAGTTTATCTTGTCTGTGATTGTTTGATATCCATAATGCCCTCCTTACAATTCGGGATCGTTATGCCCTTTGTGATGTTGTGTTTGTTCGGTTTCCCTGTCAGCACGCTCTCTGTATTCGGCAAGTTTTTTGAGAATGCTCGGCTTTTTCTTTGACGTTTCCCGCTCCGGCTTTATGTTAAGGAACATATCCACATTTTTCTTTAACACCGCTATTTCGTCGTATTCTTCTTTAATATCCTTGTGCAGAGCCGATAGCTTGGAAATATCCGTCAGAAGCCGCTGCTTTTCCGCTTCGATTAGCTTCGCGCTCGGCAGCTTGTTATCCTCTGTTAAGTGCGGTTTTAGCTCGTTCGTCAGTCTTTGGAACAGGTCTATTTCTTGCTTATGATTAGAATAGAAGCCGTTTTTCATCAGCGGATTTTTCTTTGTGTATTCCTCATAAATTGGTTTCAGGTTTCGATACATATTCAGCTTTTTTGTCAAGGCGTCAAGCTCGGCTATTCGTTTTTTATCCGATTTGATTTTATCTGCCGTTTCCTTTAACTTCTTTGATTTCTCCGATACCCGCTTTGATAAATCATCGTAATCTGCAATACCTCTCTCGTGTATAACGATAAGCGTCTTTGCTATCAGCTGTAAATTGTGGATTTTTGCCCATTGTTCATATCCCTTTGACTGCCGGCACTTTACGTTGTGTTCTATGTCAATGAGCAGGTCAACGGTTTTGGGCTGATACATTCCTTTGATACGAAGCTCGATATTATCTTTCTCGTAACCTCTGCCGATTGTATCGGTTTTGGTAAACCGCTTGTTGACTGTATCGCGAAACCACAGAAACTCGTCCTCGCGGACAATATATTCCTTATCGCGCATCCGCCGCAGAAAATCCTCATAATCAACTGCGAACAGGATACACTCGTCAATCACTTTTTTGATTTTGTACTTGTTTGATACATACGTTTTCTTTTGCTCATAGCTCCGTTTCCGTCCGCTCGGTTCGACAACATTTAACCCGTATTCGGCGCATATCTTGTCGCTAATTTCTCGTATTCGGTAGTATGATTTCTTGTCGGAGCGATAGCGCTTGTGGTCTTGAAAGCTGACGGCGTTGAAAATGATGTGATTGTGATAATGGTCTTTGTCTGTATGCGTACAAATCACATATTCATATTTCCCGCCCAAAACCTCGTCGGCGAATTTCTTTCCTATTTCGTGGCATTGTTCCGGCGTAACCTCATTCGGCTTAAAGGATTGGATAAGGTGATACGCCTGATTTTCGCCGCCGCCTTTTGCCGATTGTGCGGTCAGTTCAAATTCAAGCTCCGCCGTTTCGTATGCACAGCCGAAGGTTGAGATATATTTTCCTCCCTCGGTTTTGCACTCGTTTCCGATATATATTATTGATTTGCCGAGAGTGTGTTTGATAGGGTGTATTTTAGTAATTGCCATATCTCGTCCACCTTTGCTTTGATAGCCTCAACGTCTTGTTTCATAATTCCGTAGGTATTGGCGTTCCGCGCGATTTGGTTGATGTTTTTTCCAATAGCGTTCATTTCCTTAACAACTGCCCTTAAGTCTGACGTATCAACATTCACGAGAAATCCGTCAATAGCCATTTTCCGCAGATACGCACCTCGATTTGTCACATTAGCCAAACGGACGCGCCTGTTTATCTGTTCCAATTCTTTTTCATCTACATAAAATTTTACTTGAATATCCCGCCTGCGCTTATTCAAAAACTTCACCTCCCTTCATGGAAGAAGGAAACTTTTTTGCAAAATCCCGAAACGGGATTTTCACACTTCGGTACTTTGAGTACCATAGTGTTATGCTTGCTAAATAAGTTTCCACCCATTATTAGCATTATCAATACGCTGTTTTTCTCAACTTTACCTGCAATCGGAGAATATCCGTATCAATAGTACATATTTATTATATCACGAATTAAAAATATGTCAATAGTATTTTTAGAAATTTTATTTATGCACTTGAAATTCATAAATATATGTGATATACTGTGTATGAGGTGAAGTAAATATGAATAACGAAGAAATGACAATAGGACAGCGTGTAAGAAAGGCGCGGAAGAAAAAAGGGTATAACCAGACGGAGCTTGCGAACGCGCTCGGTAAGTCGCTGCGTACAATTCAAAAGTATGAAAACGGCGAGATTGAGATTTCCATAAGTATGCTCAATGAGCTTGCAAAGGCGCTTGACACGACAACGACCTATTTACTCGGCTACAAAACAGAAACGGTAAAGCCGCAGATAACCACATTTGCGGATGTGGCGGCAATGCTGTTTGAGCTTGAAAAGGTCGCGGGGCTTAAATTTGATATTGATATAAAGCGTCCGCCGCGAGATGATAATTGGGAGTGCTCCATAAAGTTTGACGGAAAAGCAAAAACCGACCTTAACGCCGATATGTGTCTGTTCCTTGAGGACTGGTCGGACGCAAGAGAGAATTACTCAACGGAGCAGTATGCGGATTGGAAGGATAAGACACT
>CANQQS010000182.1 GCA_947626045.1 uncultured Clostridia bacterium
CGCGACTTGCTCATTTTTTCCTCGCCCACGAGCATCCACGGGTGACCGAATACCTGCTTCGGCAGCGGCTCGCCGAGCGCCATGAGCATTATGGGCCAGTAAATCGTGTGGAAGCGCAGAATGTCCTTACCGATTATATGCACATTCGCGGGCCAGTATTTTTTGTAAAGCTCGCCCTTTTCATCAGGTGAGTAGCCGAGCGCGGTGATATAGTTTGAAAGCGCGTCGATCCACACGTATACGACGTGTCCCGGATCGAAGTCCACGGGTATTCCCCATGAAAAGCTCGTGCGCGACACGCACAAATCCTGAAGTCCCGGCTTTAGGAAGTTGTTTACCATTTCGTTCTTGCGCGACTCCGGCTGTATAAATTCGGGGTGAGCTTCGATGTACTCCATGAGCTTATCCTGATATTTGCTCATTTTGAAGAAGTACGCTTCCTCCTTCGCCTTTTTCACCTCGCGTCCGCAGTCGGGGCATTTGCCGTCAACGAGCTGCGTGTTCGTCCAGAACGACTCGCACGGCGTACAGTACCAGCCCTCGTACTCCGACTTGTATATATCGCCCTTTTCGTAGAGCGTCTTAAATATCTTCTGCACCGCCTTTTCGTGGTAATCGTCGGTGGTGCGGATAAATTTGTCGTAGCTTATGTTGAGCATGTCGGCAATCTGCTTTATCTCGCCGGCTATTTTGTCAACGTGTTCTTTGGGCGTTATGCCCTCCGCTTCGGCTATTTCCTGTATCTTCTGACCGTGCTCGTCCGTGCCGGTCAGGAAGAATACGTCCTTGCCGATAAAGCGGTTAAAGCGCGCTATCGCATCGGTGAGAATTATCTCGTACGTGTTGCCGATGTGCGGCTTTTTCGACGTGTACGCGATTGCCGTTGTAATGTAGAATTTTTCCATGTGTATGGACTCCTTTCAGTTGTGTTGTGGGGGATTAAACCCCTCAGTCAGCTTCGCTGACAGCTCCCCTAATAGGGGAGCCATGTAGGGGCGAACCGTGTTCGCCCGTTTCCAATGTGTCGCGGCAGGCGAACGCGGTTCACCCCTACGATAATCAGATGCGGGACGTCGAGGCGCCGTCCCCTACACCCGTATTTTATAAAGTCCCGTGCCGTAGGGGCTGGCGCCCTCGACAGCCCGTTTCTCCAACAATCTTTCAAATCATATTTTATCCAAAAATCTCTCCATCAGCGTATATCCCTTTTCAATAAATATACCCGTTTTCTTCCCGTTTTCCTCCGTATACGCAAGCCCCGAACCGCCGTCCTTCGTGCTGTCGTAGATAATATACGGCACGGGATCGCTTACGTGGGTTTTGAGCTTGATCGGCGTCGGGTGGTCGGGCATTATGAGCATTTTGTAGTCTATGCCGCGCTTTTCCAGCTCGTCCTTTAAGAATTTTACAACCTTTTTATCTATCGTTTCAACAGCGTATTTCTTCTTTTCTGGCAGTCCCTGATGTCCCATTTCGTCGGGCGCTTCCATATGAATGTACACAAAATCGCTACCGCCCGTGATAGCCTCCAAAGCCGCCTGCGCCTTACCGTCCCAGTTGGTTTCGCAGTTGCCGGTCGCGCCCTCTACGTCGATCGAGTCCATTCCGGCGCATTTCGCTATGCCCTTTATCAAATCGACAGCCGAAATAACGCTGCCCTTCAAGCCGTATTTTTCGTAGAAGTTTTCAAGCTGCGGCTTCGTGCCCTCGCCCCAGGGCCATATCGAGGTCGCCGGATTTTTGCCCGCCGCGACGCGAGCCTTGTTTACTGGGTGCTTCTTTAAAATTTCCACGCTCTTTTTCATCATTTCGAGGAACTTCTCCGCGCCGTCACCCTTCGGGAGATATTCGCCGATTTTCCTGTCCGAAATATCGTGCGGCGGAGTTAAGTCCACATTCGTAGAGCCGCCGCTCCATACGCACAGGTGGCGGTAGCTGATGCCGGGATAGAATTTTATAACGTCGGTATTCAATTCAGCCGCAACCGCTTTCATAAGTTCAGCAGCTTCGGCGGTCGTGATCTCGCCGGAGGAATAATCGAGCATGGTCTTATCCTCATAATTTTCCTCATCCGAGAGCGTCACAAGATTTGTGCGGAACGTAACGTCGTCATCCTTCATTTCAACGCCGATAGACGCGGCTTCGAGCGGCGAGCGTCCGCTGTAGCATTTTTTCGTGTCATATCCCATAACCGACAGATTAGCCACATCAGAACCCGGCTTCATACCGTCCTGCACGGTCTTGACCATACCAAGCTCGCCGTGCTTTGACATATAATCAATGGTCGGCTTATCCGCAACCTCGAGAATAGTCTTTCCGTCAAAATAATCCACCGGATAATCCGCCATACCGTCGCCTAAAATTACAATGTATTTCATGTTTATATCTCCTTTTGCTTAATTTTTCTTATACTTAAACCCGCTCTTTATCCGCGGGATAATCGCCAATGCGCCGCGTCCGACGTGGGTCGCGATAAGCGGGCTGAACTCGCCGTGCATTGTTATTTTTACGTCCTCGCCGAA